>JALVTA010000163.1 GCA_027036095.1 Thiotrichales bacterium
TGGGGCTGATTCTCAAATTCGCCCGCACCGCCCGGTCCGCCGGCCCGCTGGAAGAGGTGGAAAAGAAACTGGCTGAAGACCCCGACAACCCGGAGCTGCGGGTGGCCGAGGCGGCCCACAAGCTGCTGCGACAGGATTACGAAGGGGCGTTTGAGGCCTTCATGAAGGCGCTGACGCCGGATGTGAATGTCATGGACGGCAAGGTGAAGGCGCTGCTGCTGGAAGTGTTCGACATGCTGGCGGACGAAGCGCCGGAGCTGGTCAAGAAATACCGCCGCCGCCTGCAGATGCTGATGTTCTGAATGGATGGCCCCTCATCGAGGGGCTTTTCTGTGCCACACCTGAAAGTGAAACGGCCACGGATGTCGCGCATCCGCCGGGTGGCTCTCCTGCCCCACCAGTTGCCAGTGTTCTTCCGGCAGGGCGGGAAACCAGGCGTCCGCCCCGTCGATCTCCGTCTCCACCAGAGTCAGATAGATGCGCTCGGCCCGC
Organism: Thiotrichales bacterium; assembly: GCA_027036095.1. Taxonomy (GTDB): domain Bacteria; phylum Pseudomonadota; class Gammaproteobacteria; order Thiomicrospirales; family Thiomicrospiraceae; genus Sulfurivirga. The sequence continues at coordinate 493 of JALVTA010000163.1, forward strand.
GCCAGCATCTGGGCATAGATCTGTGCCCCGCCGATGATCATGATCTCCTCCGCACCGGTCGCCTGCGCGGCGGCCACCGCCTCGTCCAGACCGGGCAGCACGCTCACGCCTTCTGCTTCCAGCCCTGAACGGGAGACGACGAAATTGGGCCGCTGCGGCAACGGCCGGCAGCCCAGAGACTCGAAGGTTTTGCGTCCCATGATGACCGGTTTGCCCAGCGTCAGGCGCTTGAAGTGCTTCAGGTCATCCGGCAGGTGCCACGGCAGGGCATTGCCCCGCCCGATGGCCCGGTTACGGTCCATGGCGGCGATCAGGCTGATCACACCGCCACCTCGGCCTTGATGTGCGGGTGCGGGTCGTAATCCACGATCTCGAAATCCTCGAAGCGGTAGTCGAAGATGCTCTCCGGCCTGCGTCGGATATTCAGCCGCGGCAACGGGCGCGGTTCGCGGGTCAGCTGCAGTTTCGCCTGCTCCAGGGTGTTGTGATACAGATGAACGTCCCCGCCGGTCCAGATCAGCTCACCTGGCTCATAGCCCGTCTGCTGCGCCACCATGTGCAGCAGCAGCGCGTAGCTGGCGATATTGAAGGGCACGCCGAGGAAGGTGTCGGCGCTGCGCTGATAGAGCTGCAGCGACACCCGTCCGTTGGCCACATAGAACTGGAAGAAAGCGTGACAGGCAGCCAGCGCCATCTTGCCCCGTTTGACATTCTCCTGCGGAGAGAGGGATTCGTCCGGCAGATCGGCCGGATTCCAGGCGGTGACGATCATGCGGCGGCTGTCGGGGTTGCGCTTCAGCGTTTCGATCACCTCGCTGATCTGATCGATCTCTTCGCCATAGGGCGTCTGCCAGGCGCGCCACTGCTTGCCATATAGCGGCCCCAGCTCGCCGTCCTCCGTGGCCCATTCGTCCCAGATGGTCACCCCATGCTCATGCAAGTAGCGGATATTGGTGTCCCCGCGCAGAAACCACAGCAGCTCATAGATAATGGAGCGGATGTGCAGCTTCTTGGTAGTCAGCAACGGAAAGCCGTCCGCCATGTCGAAGCGCATCTGATAGCCGAACACCGAGCGGGTACCCACACCGGTGCGATCCCCCTTGTCGGTGCCGTGATCCAGAATGTGATGCAGAAGGTCCAGATACTGTCTCATGGTCTCCTCACCAGGCGGTCATGCCGCGGTTGTGTCGATAGGCCCGGCGCCACAGCCACAGACCAGCGAGGATCATGGGCGTGCTGAGCACCTGCCCCATGGTCAGCCAGCCGAAGGCCAGATAGCCCAGCTGCGGGTCGGGCGCGCGCCAGAACTCCACGACGAAACGGAACAAGCCGTAGCCGACCAGAAAGGCGCCGGAAAGCGCCCCAACCGGCGGTCTCCAGCGCGCGTAAAGGTTGAGCAGGACGAAAAGCACCAACCCTTCCAGGGTCGCCTCCAGCAGCTGGGTCGGGTAGCGCACCACCTCCTGTCCCAGCGCCGGGTCGAAAAAACGCATACCGAACGGGCTGTCCGGCGGTGCTGCCCGCCCCCACAGCTCGCCGTTGATGAAATTGCCCAGTCGGCCGGCCAGCAGGCCCAGCGGCACCAGCGGGGCGATGAAGTCTCCGATGACCAGAAAGGGGATGCGGTGGCGACGGTGGAACAGCCAGATGGCGATGATTACCCCCAGCAGGCCACCGTGAAAGGACATGCCGCCGTGCCACAGCTGGAAGATCTCCAGCGGGTGCTCGAGATAGTAGGGCAGGTTGTAGAACAGCACATAGCCCAGACGCCCGCCGAGAATGACACCGAAGGCTACGTAAAAAAGCAGGTCGTCCACCTTCTCGGCCGTCCAAATGTGGGAGGCGCGTGCCCGATAGCGGGCAATGAGCCAGCCCAGCCCCAGCCCGATCAGATACATCAGCCCGTACCAGCGCACTTGGAAAAAGCCCAGATCCAGCGCCACCGGATTCAGCTGCGGATAGGTCAGCACACCCTCTCTCCCGTCAGAAACGGCTTGTATTATGCCGCAACATCGTCAATAATTCCGCCGCCTTTTTTTGAACACTGTCATCAATAATTTGATAACACATGAGAATACCCTCGATGGACACTCAAGCCTTTGTCGCCATGGCCCTGCCGTGGGGCATCAAGATCACCATGGCCATCGTCATCGCTGTGGTGGGTTACTGGCTGACCGGCTGGATCGTGCAACTGGTCAAGAAAAGCCTCAACCGCATCCCGCTGGACCCCATGCTTACCGACTTTGTCGGCACCATTCTCAAGGCGGTGCTGCTGCTGGTGGTGGTCATCGCCGCGCTCAACCAGCTGGGTGTGGATACCACCTCCCTGATCGCACTGCTGGGTGCCGCCGGTCTGGCCGTCGGTCTGGCGGTGAAGGACTCGCTGCAGAACTTCGCCTCCGGCGTCATGCTGATCCTGCTGCGCCCCTTCAAGAAGGGGGATTTCGTCGAGATCGCGGGCATCAGCGGCGTGGTGGATCAGATCAGCCTGTTCTCCACCCAGCTGCACACGGGGGACAACCGCGAGATCATCGTGCCCAACGGCAAGATCTACGGCGACACCATCACCAACTACTCCGCCCGTGACACCCGCCGTGTGGACATGACCTTCGGCATCGGCTATGACGACGACCTCAAGCTGGCCAAGGAAACACTGGAAGCTCTGCTGGCGGCGGATCCGCGCGTGCTGGACGACCCCGCGCCCGTGGTGGCGGTGGCCGAGCTGGCCGACTCCAGCGTCAACTTCACCGTGCGCGCCTGGGTCAAGAGCAGCGATTACTGGGCCGTGCTGTGGGACATGAACGAAAAGGTCAAGCTCACCTTCGACGAGAAGGGCATCTCCATCCCCTATCCGCAGATGGATGTTCACCTGCACAAGCAGGAAGGCTGACAGGCCTCCACCCTCAACGAAAAAGGCCACCCTTGCGGTGGCCTTTTTCTTTTGCCAACAGAAAAGGGCGCCCTACACCCGGAAACGCTTGAGCAGCTCGTCCAGATGGTGGGCCAGCTGCCGCAGCTTCTCGCCCTCCTCCTTGGTCGCCTGCGCCTGACGCACCGTCTCTTCGGTCACCTGGCGGATCTGGGTGATCTGTTGCCCGACGGTGCGCACCAGCTCGGTTTCCTGCTGTGCCACCTGCTGCATTTCACCACTGAGACTGTTGAGATCGCGCATCAGCGCCACCACCGGTTTGAGGCCCTGCTCCGCCGCGGCGATGGATGCCCGGCTTTCTTCGGTGGCCCGCTCGCCCGCTTCCATGCGCTCCACCGTCTGGCGGGTGTTGTCACGGATGCGGTTGATGACATTGGAGATTTCCTGCGTGGACTCCTGGGTGCGCTGCGCCAGTTGCCGCACCTCGTCGGCCACCACCGCGAAGCCACGGCCGTGCTCGCCAGCCCGCGCCGCTTCGATGGCGGCGTTGAGCGCCAGCAGATTGGTCTGCTCGGCAATGTCCTCGATGACATTGATCACCGAACCGATGGTCTCACTCTCCTGATCCAGCAGCTGAATGCTGTCGCGCAGGCTGACCATCACCTCCGCCAGGGTCTCAATGGTGCGCTGGGTCCCGGCCACCTTGTTGACACCGTCGTCCACCCGCTCAATGGCGTCATTGGCCGCCCGGGCGGTGTTGGTGGAGAAGCCAGCCACCTCGTTGGCCTCCTGCTCCAGCTTGTCCATCAGCGTCTGCAGCTGCTCCACGCTCCTGAACTGGGTATCGATCCCCTTCTGTGCGCCCTCGCTCTGTTCATACAGCACCAGCGCCGCTCGTTCCAGCTGCTGGGCGTCACTGACCAGCTGACACACCACCTCCTGAATGCGGCCCACGAAGCGGTTGAAATAATGGGAGATCTCCGCCAGTTCGTCCTTGCCGTCTTCCGGCAGGCGCAGGGTCAGATCCGCCTCGCCGCTGGAGACGTTCTTCATGGCCTCGCGCAGATCATCCAGCGACGACAGGATGGAGCGCATCACAAAGCCCATGACCACGAAGCCCAGCAGCAGGCCGCCACCGGCCAGCGCGCTCATGATCCAGATGTTGCGGTGGGTCTGGGCCTCGGCCGCCTTGCCCTTGGCCTGAATGCCCTGGATGACCGACTGCAGCAGCTTCTGCAGATCCTGCTCGATTTCCATCAGAATCGGGTCCACCTCATGCACGAACATCCAGGCGTCCATGCGCCACTTGTCGCTGGTGAGCACACCCTTGAGCACCATATAGTTCTCGCGCCAGGTCTGGTAGTTCTCCCGCACCACCGGAATGCCTTCCTCCTCCTCCAGCGTGAGGTCCTCCACCTTTTCCAGCTTGCCCAGCTTGCTCTCGAACACGTCGAGGAAGTTGTCAATGTTCTCTTCCATGTTGTGGCTGCGGAAGGCCACGAATCCGCGCAGGTTGATCATGATGTTGAGCCAGGTCTTCTGCAGGTCAATCAGCTGCTGCAGCAGATCAGCCCGCTCCGGATCCATGTCGGACAGTTCGGACAGGATCATCTGGGAGAGGGCACCCTGAATCTTCTGCGCGGCGCTGTCCATGCCGCTGGAGACCACCTTCAGCGCCGGGTACTTGATGGTGTCGTCCTTTTCCATCGCCTCAATCTGCGGCAATTTCTGCCGCACCAGATCGATCTTCTGCCGGATGCCGGCCAGCACCTGCCGGTCGGAGGCGGAAACGAGCTGTTTTTCCAGTCGGCTGGCACGCCGGTCCAGCTGCTCCAGATCCTGCTGCACCTTCTGTAGCTTGGCCTCCTCGCCGGTCAGCATGTAGCTGACCAGGTGAGCCGACAGGCGCTCCACATCCCGCGCCAGCTCCAGCGTGGCGAAGGCGCGCGGCTGATCTTCCACGATCACCGTATTCAACTGTGACTTGACCAGATTGAGGTTCATCAGGGCCATGGCGGTGATCACCACCAGCAGCAGCGACACCCCGATCATGCCCATGTAGAGTTTGGCGCGAATGGTCATATCCGTTCCTTGACGACAGTTTGACAGCGGTTACCAAGCAACCTTCATGCCAATAAAAAAGGTTCTTCGCAGATTTCCGGGGATATTGACCTTCGGGATGCTGTTGCCTACCGTTGAGCAGACCTTCCACAGACCCTCAACGGAGCGCAGACATGTTCGACAAAGACACCCTCACCCAACTGGGCGGCTGGACAGGCTATCGTGTCAGCGAACTGGACTACCGTCCCGGAGAAGGCAGCATGGGGCGCGGTAAACTCATCATCCGCCTTGAACCTGCCAGCAAGGCCATGCGCTGCAG
>JALVTA010000164.1 GCA_027036095.1 Thiotrichales bacterium
TCGCTTACATAGTGGAGCGCATCCGCTTCAATGGCGGTGGAGCCGGTCACCCGCACCACATGGCGCTGCCAGCCCACCAGCATGACGGTGACCACCAGAGAAAAGAGCATGACCCCCATGGCGAGGGTGTCGTGCTGCACAGGTTGCGGGTGCAACAGGCGGTCAAGGGCATGGAGCAGAAAGAACAGCGCCGAGCCGGCGATGAAGACGCTCTGGGCCAGCGCCGCCAGCGGTTCGGCCTTGCCGTGGCCGAAGCGGTGCTCGTCGTCTGCCGGCTGCAGGGCGTAGCGCACCGCCAGCAGGATGATCAGTGAGGCGATGGCGTCCATGCCGGAATCCAGCAGGGAGGCCAGCAGGCTGACCGAGCCGCTCACATACCACATGACGGCCTTGACGCTGACCAGCAGCAGGGCGGTGGCGAACGAGAGCAGGGTGACCTGCCGCAACAGGCGGGCGTTGTCGGCGTTGGCAAGGGTGTCCATGGCGGCTATTCTATCAGCCATGAAAAAGCTGCTTGCCTTCCTGCGCCTGGTGTGGCGCCGCTTTGACCGCGCCGGCGGACTGGATGCCGCCACCGTGCTGGCATGGACCACGCTGCTGAGTCTGGTGCCGCTGTTTGCGCTGGTGGTCAGCGTGCTGTCGGTCAGTGACTGGTTCGTGGCCTGGCGTGAAGAGGTGGTGCGCACGCTGGTGCACACCTTCTCGCCGGGATCGCTGGAGAAGGTGGAGCAGGGGGTGATGCAGCTGTCGGCACAGGCGGCCCGGCTGACCGGTCCCAGTCTGGCCTTTCTGTTCATCACCGTGCTGCTGCTGCTGGACAAGATCTACCGCAAGATTGCCGCCATCTGGTACGAGGAGCCGACCAGCCGGGTATGGCACCGCCTGCTGCACTATCTGGGCGTGAGTCTGCTGGGGCCGCTGCTGATCGCGCTGGGCTTCTCGCTCAGTGCGGCGCTGGCGGCCCTGCCGCTGCTGGATATTCCGGGGTTGGCGTGGGTGCGGGCGCAGGGAGTGCGCCTGCTGCCTGTGGTCATGACCATTGCCGGTTTCTACCTCCTCTACCGTTACGCACCGCCGGTGCCCATCCGGCCGAAGGCGGCGCTGGCGGGCGCCGTGACCGCCACGGCGATGCTGGCGCTGCTCAAGGGCCTGTTCGTGCTCTACGCCCGCTACGCCAGCTACAAGGTGGTCTATGGCGCACTGGCGGCGCTGCCCATGTTCATGGTGTGGCTCTACCTGCTGTGGGCCATGGTGC
>JALVTA010000165.1 GCA_027036095.1 Thiotrichales bacterium
CTCCAGCAGCTGGCGGATAAAGGGTAACACCTCGTCGCCCGCGACCGCATCGGCATTGCGGATCCATGTCATCAGCTGCTCGCCGAAAGCGTGCACCCGCTGCAATCGGCGGGTGTCCAGAACGGTGGACAGGCCCATTTCGCTGCAGGCATAGGCCAGGCAGGTGTTGCGGCTCTGGGCATAATGGCCCAGTTTCTGCAGGGTGCCGGCGCCGATCTCCCGCCGCGGCGTGTTGACGATGCGCAGAAAGGCGGCGTCGTCCTCCGGATTGACCACCAGGCGCAGATAGGCGAGCACGTCTTTGATTTCGGCGCGGTCAAAGAAGCTCTGCCCGCCGGAAACCACATAGGGGATGCTCAGCTCCCGCAAGGCCTGTTCGAGCACGCGCGCCTGATGATTGCTGCGGTAGAGGATGGCGTAGTCGTCCCAGCGCGTCTGATATTTGAACTTATGCACCTGGATTTCCGTAGCAACGCGTTCGGCCTCGCCCTGCTCATCGGCGGTGGGCAGCACGCGAATGGGATCCCCCAGCCCCATTTCAGACCACAGGCGTTTTTCGAAAACGTGGGGGTTATGGCCAATGAGGGCATTGGCGGCCTGCAGAATGCGGTTGGTGGAGCGGTAGTTCTGCTCCAGTTTGATGACGCGCAGGTTGGGAAAGTCCTGCTGCAGCAGGGCCATGTTCTCCGGTTCGGCACCGCGCCAGGCGTAGATGGACTGGTCGTCGTCGCCCACCACGGTAAAGCGGGCTTCCGTGCCCACCAGGGCTTTCACCAGGGCATACTGGGCCCGGTTGGTGTCCTGATACTCATCCACCAGCAGGTAGCGCACGCGGTTCTGCCAGCGCAGGCGTGTTTCTGCCTCAGCGCTGAGAATCTGCGCGGGCAGGGTGATCAGGTCGTCAAAATCCACCGCATTGTAGGCCTTGAGCTGCTGTTGATAGCGCAGATACATCTGCGCCTGAAACTGGGTGGTGTCATCATCCGCCTGAGACAGGGCCGCGTCTGGGGTGGTCAGGGCATTTTTCCAGCGTGAAATGGCCGCTTGCGTGGCGGCGATGACGTCCGCATCCACTTCGTGTTTTTTGAGCAGTTCCGCCAGCAGTTTCTGGGTATCGGCGGCGTCCATAATGGTGAAGTTGGGTTTGAGGCCCGCATGGTGCCCCTCTTCCCGCAGAAAACGCAGCCCCAGTGTATGAAAGGTGGAGACATTCAACCCCTTTGGGGGCGCCGCCTGCATCAGCGCGGTCAC
>JALVTA010000166.1 GCA_027036095.1 Thiotrichales bacterium
CCGTAGCCGAGCATGTCCAATGCGTGCCAGCCTTTCTGAACCGGCACGCTGACACCTGGCGATGCTTGCTCAAGCGCTTACAGGCGGATGCAGATGCCATGTTTGGCTCTGAACGGCCTTTCTCCGGGTTTTTCAGGGTGTGCGGCAGGGTGAGGATCGTGGCACACCGCAAAAATGGGGGAGGCCCCGTCTGAGCGGCGGATTCGACATTTCGATCGACACAAATGCCGATTTTACGGCGTTTTTCCGCTTCGCTGCCGGCGCGGTGCGAGCGCGCCGTGCAAAATCAGGGGAGGCCCCGTTGCTGTGGCGGTTTTACTCCTCCGGTGCGGCGTAGATATTGCCTGCCTCGTCAATACGGATGGGATAGGGCTGCAGGTGATCGCCCAGACAGGGCCCATCCACGCACTCTCCGTCCTCGATCTTGAACCAGGCGTCATGTACCGAGCACTTCATGGTCTTCTGGAAGGGGTTCACATCCACCTTGTAGGCCTCGTTGAGGGGGACATGCTGGTGCGGGCAGTTGTTCACATAGGCCTTGACCGTATCGCCGTCGCGGATGAGGATCAGGCTGACATCCCGGCCCGGCACCCTTGCGATGGTCGCCTTGGCGCCGCTGACATCTTCCACGTTGGCCAGCGGCAGGTCGTCGGGCAGGGGATCGAGAAGATTATCCAGCCCCACCTGACGGCATTTGCGGGCGGCCAGCTGGCTGCCGTAGCGTACGGCCTCCTGCAGTGAAGCGCCTTCAAGGAGCCTGTGCAGCGCCCCTGCCAGAAACGTATCGCCGGCACCGAGGGTGTCGCGTACACGCACCTTGTCCGCCGGCACATGCTCAATGGCGCCCCCCGGTGCCTGATACCATGCGCCTTGGTCTCCCCAGGTGCAGATGATCTGCGCCTGGGGCGCTTTGTGGCGCAGCGCCTCGATGCAGGCGGGCGCATCTGCATGACCCATGGCGCGGGCGTAATGCCGGCCGGTAAACAGCACATGCACCTGATCCAGCAGGGCTTCGATGCCCTCACGGGGTTTTTCCAGTTCGAGCGAACGGGGCGTGTCCGGGCAAAAGGTGCGGGCGATGTTGAGCATGCCCTTGAGTTCCTCCACATTGCGCCCTTCGAAATGCAGCCAGTCAAAGGCTTCGATTTCGATTTTGGCGAAGTGTTCGAAGTCCACTTCCGGCAGGTTGCGGTAGTGGACGATAGTGCGGCTGGCGCCGTTTTCGGGAATGAGAATGTAGCTGGTTGGGGTGTCTCCCTTGAGCTTGCGCTGTGCATGGCTCAGGTCGAGGCCGCGGGCGGTGAGCAGTTCCGACAGCTGGCGGGCCTGTGCGTCCATGGCCAGTGTGGTCACCAGTGACGTTTCATGACCCAGCTGGGTCAGTACATGGAGTGTGTTGGCTGCATTACCGCCCGGCTGGAGGTAGCGGGCATGGGCCCGTAGCTCCTCGTCTTCGGTCGGAAAGTGCCCCACATTCAGAATGACATCCAGTACCAGGTTGCCCACCGCCAGAATGCGTGCCATGTCTTTACTCCCGTCGTGGCTTGCAATGGGCGGCTATTTTACTGCAGCAGGGTGGTATTTCGGCAAAAGTCAAGCCGGTGCATAACTTTTATTTTTCAGCACTGAACGGCCACCTCACAGCAAGGCAAAAAAGTTAAAGTGGTTTATGAGGAGTTTTATAAGTTGTTGAAACTAAAGGAGCATAAGTTGAAGTTATATGACGGAAAAATGAATCTTGTGCCCATGGATTATTCACAGAACCTGTGGATAACTTTGTGGAGAAGCGGCGGGCTGTCGGGCTAAGTGCCCGTCCTTGCAGGGGTGGTGTTAAGCTGCCCAAAAATGAGGCAGTGCTGGCATGAAAAATTTTGCGGCGTGATCTTTTGCGCCGGATCGAGTTTTGTCCTACCATAGCCGCCATAAAACACAAAAATACAGACAGACAATGGCGGGCTCCAAACCACATGCTCTTCAGGTCACCTGCGCCAACTGCGGCCTGCAGCGGATTTGCTTTCCGCGCGGACTGACCCAGCAGGAAATCATCCGGCTTGATGCGATCCTTCAGTCCCAGCCGGTGGTTGGCAAGGGGGAAGCGCTCTTCAAGCAGGGTGAGGCTGCCAAGGCCATCTTCGCGCTCAAGTCCGGCGTGGTCAAGCTGTGCCGTTACGACCGTTCAGGAAACGAGATCATCCACACCTTCTACCTGCCCGGCGATGTCATCGGTCTGGAGGCGCTGGACCAGCCGGTCTACCAGTATGACGCCATTGCCCTCGACCGTTGCAATCTGTGTCGGGTGGAGGTGGCCGATCTGGACCGGCTCGCTCAGCAGATGCCCAATCTCAACCGTCAGGTACTGCAGATGATGCGCCGGGAGCTGGAGCTGGAGCGGGCCCATTTCGAGAACGTCTCCAGCCGTTCGGCCGATCAGCGTCTGGCGCATTTCGTCTGGCATATCGCCGAGCGTTTCCGCGACCGTGGTTACGCCATGGACACCTTTCAGCTGCCCATCCTGCACCGGGATATTGCTACGCATCTGGGCCTGACGCCCGAGACGGTCTCCCGCATTCTGCGCAAATTCCACCAGCAGGGCATCCTCACCTGGCAGCGCAAGCAGGTGACGTTGCATGACCCATGCGCCGTGCGCGAGCTGGCCGGTGTCGAGGCACCTGACGAAGCTGGTGAAGGCGAGGTGTGTCCGGTCTGTCAGGCTCATGTGGGCTGAGCCTGTTCCCAGCACACGCAAACTTGACCTTGATCAAGTCATTCCCGTACTGATGGTGATTAAATAGGAGCCGCGTATGGAAATCGAGTTGATCGGTTCCTCCATAATGTAGCCCGCTTGACCCGAATGGCGCGCCATTCGGGTTTTTTTGTCCCTTCTGCTTGAAATTCGCCGACTGTTCGCTATATTTCGTAGGAAAAGTTTCAAATATCCACAAAGAGGATCCAATCGATGAAAAAGCTGACCACACTGTTTGCGGCGGGGTTTGTGGCACTGGCGCTGAGCGGCTGTAGCTCCACACCCAAGGAAGAGACCAAGAAGCAGCCTGAACAGGTTCAGACCACCGAGCAGACCACGCAGCCTGTCGAGACCGGCACGGCGGCAGAGCAAGGGCTGAGCGCAGAAGCGCTGCAGCAGAAGATTGCCGAACTGCGCAAGGAACGTGTCTATTTCGATTTCGACAAGTCCGCCATCAAGCCCGAGTTCTTTGATGTGATCAAGAAGCAGGCCGACTTCATGGCCGAGAATCCCGATGTCAAGGTCACCATCGCCGGCTACTGTGACGAGCGTGGCAGCGTGGAGTACAACCTGGCGTTGGGCGAGCGTCGTGCCAATGCGGTCTACAACGCGCTTGTGGCTCAGGGCATCAGCCCCGAGCGCATTCAGACCGTAAGTTACGGTGAGTCCTATCCGCTGGATCCGGCGCACAACGAGGCGGCCTGGTCCAAGAACCGCCGTGCCACCTTCGTCTATGGCGTAGGCGAGTTCGTGCGTCCGCACTGACTTGAATCCTTTCAATCCCTGCAAAGCCTTTCCGCCGGTCGGAAAGGCTTTTTTGTTTGTGGAGCAGCACCGTGACAGAAAAGACACTCAAAGAGCACCGTCTTGAGGACTATCGTCCGCCCGCTTTCCGCATTCCGGAAGTAGAGCTGACTTTCGAGCTGGCACCGACCGCAACCCGGGTACACAGCCGCCTGAAGGTGGAGTGTGCTGATGAAGGTGCCGACCGGCTGACGCTCAATGCCGAAAACATGATCATCCGGCAGGTGAAGCTGGACGGCACCATGCTGCCACCGACCCGCTGGACGCATGAGGATGACCTGCTCGTCATAGATGATGTGCCGGCCCGGTTCACGTTGGAGATCAGCAATGAGATTGACCCCCTGCACAACACCGCGCTGGAAGGGCTGTATCAGTCCGGTGGCAACTTCTGCACCCAGTGTGAGGCGGAGGGTTTTCGGCGCATCACCCCCTTTCTCGACCGGCCGGATGTGCTGAGCCGCTACCGGGTCACGCTGATCGCCGACCGGGACAGGTATCCGGTACTGCTGTCCAACGGCAATCTGGTGGAACAGGGAGAGCTGGATGGTGGGCGCCATTACGCCGTATGGGAGGACCCGTGGAATAAGCCCTGTTACCTGTTCGCACTCGTGGCGGGCGATCTGGCCCATATCGAGGACACCTTCGTCACCGCAGAAGGCCGCGAGGTGACGCTGCGCATCTGGGTGCAGCCCCACAATATTGACCGCTGCGAGTTCGCCATGGCCGCGCTCAAGCGTGCCATGCGCTGGGATGAGGAGCGCTTCGGACTGTGCTATGACCTGGATGTGTTCAACATCGTCGCCGTAGATGACTTCAACATGGGGGCGATGGAGAACAAGAGTCTCAACATCTTCAATTCCAAATACATCCTCGCCAGACCGGAAACGGCTACGGACACCGACTATGAGGGCATCGAGTCGGTGGTGGCGCATGAGTACTTCCACAACTGGACCGGCAACCGCGTCACCTGCCGTGACTGGTTCCAGCTCACCCTCAAGGAGGGGCTGACCGTCTTCCGGGATCAGGAGTTCACCGCCGACATGCTGCTGCCATCGGTCAAGCGCATTCAGGATGTGGTGCATCTGCGCCGCTACCAGTTCCCGGAGGATGCCGGTCCCATGGCGCACCCCATTCAACCCCGTGCCTATGTGAAGATGGACAATTTCTACACCATGACGGTGTATGAAAAAGGGGCCGAGGTGGTGCGCATCTACCAGACCTGGCTGGGCCGTGAGGGCTTCCGCCGGGGCATGGATCTCTACTTCGAGCGCCATGACGGGCAGGCCGTCACGGTGGAGGATTTCCGCAACGCCATGGCGGACGCCAATGGCGTGGATCTGTCCCAGATGGCGGCCTGGTACCGGCAGCCGGGCACGCCCCATGTGGAAGTGGCTCGCCATCACGATGTGGCGCGGAACACGCTGACCTTCACCTTTACCCAGTCCCTGCCCAGAATGGGCGATGACTTTGAGCCGCTGCCCATTCCCATTCGGCTCGGCCTGCTGGATGCCGGCGGCAAAACCTTGCCGCTGGAGGTGGTGGAGGGGGCACAACACTGTCTGCCCGGCCGCACTGAGGATGAGCTGGTCTTCCTGTTGCGTGCGCGCAGTCAGCGCCTGACCCTGGCAGGTGTGCCGGCCGGGGCCGTGCCATCGCTGTTGCGGGACTTTTCCGCGCCGGTGGAGCTGAAGGTGGATCTTTCCCGTGATGAGCTGGCCCGCCTGGCTGCCGATGATGTGGATGACTTCGTCCGCTGGGAGGCACTCCAGACGCTTGCGCTGCACACGCTCATGGACAATGAGGCGTGTCTGGCCGCAGGCGACCCGGTCCGGTGGGATGAAGCCTTCATGGTCGCCTATGGCGCCCGTCTGGAGCGGGCACTGGAAGACCCGGCCTGGCATGCACTTGCCCTGACGCTGCCGGACGAAGTCTATCTGGGCGAGCAGTATGAGGTCATTCCCGTGGAGCGCCTGCATACGCTGCG
>JALVTA010000167.1 GCA_027036095.1 Thiotrichales bacterium
CGGCAGGGATTTTTGTTCAAGCTACAAGAGTATCAAAGCATGTCAAACGCAGTACAAGGAACCGTCAAGTGGTTCAATGACGAAAAGGGTTACGGATTCATCGAACAGGCCAACGGCCCGGATGTGTTCGTCCACTTCTCCGCGATCAACGGCTCTGGCCGCCGCACCCTGTTCGAGGGTCAGCAGGTGACCATGGAAGTGACGCAAGGCCAGAAAGGCCCTCAGGCAGAAAACGTCACGCCGCTGTAACACGCGCGCCATACCGTTTTCCCGACGCCCCGCACTGCGGGGCGTTTTTCGTTCAGCCGGCGAAAAATCCGCTCGCCTTCCAGCCGGCCTCATCCAGCACAATCTCGACCCGCCCACGCCCCTTCGCCGCTTCAAAGCCCAGACACCAGGCCACCAGCTGCAACGGCACCCTGTCGCCGCCGCCATAGCGGGGATCCCCTACGAGCGCATGGCCGACGCCGGAAAAGTGGCGTCGGATCTGATGCTGACGCCCCGTCTCCAATGCGATGTCCACACAGCTCCAGTCCCGTTCGGCATCATGGATCAGCGCCCGCCAGCGGGTCAGCGCCGCCCTGCCATCCAGCGGCGTGTCGATCACCCCTTCGCCCTGCAGCCGGCCATGCACCCAGGCGCGGTAGCCCTTGTCCACCTGCTGACGGCGAAACTGCTCCGACAACCACGCCGCCGCCTGACGGTGATGCGCCAGCAGCACCAGCCCGGCCGTCTCCCGGTCCAGCCGATGCACCAGCCACACCGGCCGCCCCAGATGCTTTTCTGCCTGCCTGAGCAGGCTGAGGTGGTCACCCCATTCATTCCCCTGGGTCAGCAGGCCCGGCGGCTTGAACCACACCGACCAGCCCTTCTCCCGCCTGAGGCAGCGGGCCGGCGGTGCCGTGCGGGCAAGCAGCGCCTCATCGAAATAGAGCCACAGCCTCGCGCCTGCCGGCAGCTGGCGCGTGGCTCGACGCAGACGCACCCGGCGCCCCTTCTCCAGCGTCCACACCGCCCCGGCACTCATGGCCTTCTTGACCGCGCTCTTCGACAGTCCCGCCGCCGTGGCCGGACGCTGCAGCACCACCTGTACCCTTTTTCTCATCGGCATGCCGGACAACCTTCTAAAATACGAGGGATCAACGACCGCAACAGGGTACACCATGAGCGACGCGCCGAGCCAACGCTACATCAATCGGGAATACAGCCTGCTGCAGTTCAACCGCCGCGTGCTGGAGATGGCCCAGGACGAGAACACGCCCCTGCTGGAACGGCTCAAGTTCCTGTGCATCTCCTTCAGCAACATGGATGAATTCTTCGAGGTGCGTCTGGCCTCCCTCTACGAGATGCTCAATGATGGCAACGTGCGGACCCAGCCTGACGGGCTGACCCCGCGCGAGGCCATCGACATGCTCACCGACGAGGCCCATGCGCTGGTCAGCGATCAGTACGACACCTTCAACCACATTCTCATTCCGGAGCTGGCGCAGGAGGGCATCCGCTTTCTGCGCCGGCCCAACTGGACGGACGAAGAGCGCCGCTGGGTGCGCCAGTATTTCACCGAGCGCATGCTGCCGGTGCTCAATCCCATCGGACTTGATCCGGCCCACCCCTTCCCGCGGGTGCAGAACAAGGCGCTGCACTTCATCGTCTCGCTGGAGGGCGAGGATGCTTTCGGCCGACGCATTCCCATGGCGGTGGTGCAGGTGCCGCGCACCCTGCCGCGGGTGGTCAAACTGCCGAAAGAGGTCAGCGGCGGCGACAACGACTTCGTGTTCATCTCCTCCATCCTGCACGCCAATGTGAGCATGCTCTTTCCGGGCATGACGGTGACCGGCTGCTACCAGTTCCGCGTCACCCGCAACACCAACCTGTTCATCGACGAGGAGGAGGTGGACGACCTGATGAAGGCCCTGGCGGGCGAGCTGTCCGGCCGCCAGTATGGCGATGCCATCCGGCTGGAAGTGGCCGACAACTGCCCGCCCCATCTGGTGGACTTCCTGCTGGAGCGCTTCGGCCTGACCGAGCGGGAGCTGTATCAGGTGCACGGCCCGGTCAACCTGCACCGGCTCATGTCCGTACCGGACATGGTGGAGCGGCCCGACCTCAAGTTTCCGCCCTTTCAGCCCACCCTGCCGCTGGAAGGGGTCAAGCGGGGCAAGCGCTTCCAGCTGTTCGGCGGCAAGAAAGCGCCGCGGGACATCTTCGAGTCCATCAAGCAGCGGGACATCCTGCTGCACCACCCCTATGAGGCCTTCCTGCCGGTGGTGCGCTTCGTGCGCGAGGCGGCGCGGGACCCGAAGGTGCTGGCCATCCGCATGACCCTCTACCGCACCGGTGAGGACTCCCCCATCGTGGACGCGCTGGAACAGGCCGCCCGCGCCGGCAAGGAGGTCACCGCCGTGGTGGAGCTGCGCGCCCGCTTCGACGAGGACAACAACATCCAGCAGGCCCGCCGCCTGCAGGAGGCCGGCGCCCATGTGGTCTATGGCGTGGTGGGCTACAAGACCCACGCCAAGATGATCCATGTGGTGCGGGAGGAAAACGGCCGACTCGTGCAGTATGCCCATCTGGGCACCGGCAACTACCACCACATCACCAGCCGTTTCTACACCGATTTCGGCCTGCTGACCGCCCATGAAGGCATCTGCCGGGACGTGGGCCGCATCTTCCTGCAGCTGACCAGCCTGGGCCGTGCGCCGGAACTGGACTACCTGCTGCAGGCACCGTTCACCCTGCACAGCGGTCTGCTGGAACGCATCCGGCGCGAGGCGGACAATGCCCGCGCCGGCCACCCGGCGCGCATCGTGGCCAAGATGAACGGCCTGCAGGAAAAGGCCATCATCGATGCGCTCTATGAGGCCTCGCAGGCCGGCGTGGAGATCGACCTGATCGTGCGCGGCATCTGCTGTCTGCGTCCGGGCGTGCCGGGGCTGTCGGAGAACATCCGCGTGCGCTCCATTGTCGGGCGCTTTCTGGAGCATCATCGGGTGTTCTACTTCGAAAACCACGGCCAGCGGCCCGAGCTGTTCATCTCCAGCGCCGACTGGATGCGGCGCAACCTGCTCGGCCGGGTGGAGACCGCCTGCCCCATTCTCGACCCTGACCACTTCCAGCGGGTCTATACCGAAGGGCTGGCGCTCTACCTGCGCGACAACCAGGGCGCCTGGACCCTTCAACCGGACGGCCGCTACGAACGCCTGCGCCCGGCCGGGGATGAAGAGGCCTTCAGTGCACAGCAATACCTTATCGATCAGTACAATACGGCGGAATCATGAGCGCACGGACGGATCAGAACCTGTTTGCCGCCATCGACCTGGGGTCCAACAGCTTCCACATCATCATCGCCCGGGAGATGGGCGGACAGATGCAGGTGGTGGACCGCCACAAGGAGATGGTGCGCATGCGCGCCGGGCTGAAGAAAGACGGCAGCCTCAGCTCGGATGCCGAACAGCGGGCACTGGCCTGCCTGGAGCGCTTCGGCCAGCTGATCGCCCACATCCCGTCCGAAAACGTGCGCTGCGTGGGCACCAATACCCTGCGCAACATGAAAGACAGCGCCACCTTTCTCAAAAAGGCGCGCAAGGCGCTGGGACATGACATCCACATCATCTCCGGCCAGGAAGAGGCGCGCCTGATCTATCTGGGCGTGGCCCACGGCCTGCCCCACAGCGACGAACAGCGGCTGGTCATCGACATCGGCGGCGGCAGCACCGAATTCATCATCGGACGCCATTACACTCATCAGCACCTGACTAGCACCGAAATGGGCTGCGTCAGCTTCAGCCAGCAGTTCTTCGACGACGGTCGCCTGACCGCCAAACGCTTCGAAAAGGCCACCACCCGTGCCCGCCAGATTCTGCGTCCCTACGCATGGCAGCTCAAGGCGCTGGACTGGGATGCCGCCTACGGCGCCTCCGGCACCATCAAGGCGCTGGGCACCATCAGCCGGGAAAACGGCTGGGGCGCACGCATTACGCTGCACGGCCTCTATGCCATCCGCGATGCCCTGATTGATGCCGGCACACTGGAAAAGGTCTCTCTGCCCGGTCTCAAGGCCGAGCGCAAACCGGTCATCGCCGGCGGGCTTGCGGTGCTCATCGGCGCCTTCGAAGCACTCGGAATCGACAGCCTGCAGGTATCCAGCCACGCCCTGCGCGAAGGGCTCATCTACGACATGCTGGGCCGGCGCATCGCCGAGGACGCCCGCGAGGTGAGCCTGCGCGCCCTGCAGGAATGGACTCGTGTGGACACCGCCCAAGCCGCCCGTGTGGCCCGCACCGCCCGGCGCCTGTTCAAACAGGTGCACAATGTCTGGAAGCTGCACGACCCGGACTATGACTACCGCAAACTGCTGGACTGGGCGGCGCAGGTGCATGAGTGCGGCAAGGCCATCAGCCTGAAGAAATACCGCGCCCACAGCGCCTATCTGGTGGAACAGTCCGAGCTGGCCGGTTTCTCCCAGCAGGAAAAACAGATGCTGGCGGCCATGCTCTACAACCATCGGGGAAAAATCGACATGGGTCGGTTCGACGCCCTGATGGAACCTCACAACAAACGCATCCGCAATCTGACGCTGCTACTGCGGCTCGCCGTGCGTCTGCACCGGGGGCGGGAACCGGAAGAGATCAGCCCGCTGCTGATCCTGCGGGACAAGAAAACCCTGCATCTGGAATTCGAACAGCCCGACTGGCTCGAGCGGCATCCACTCACCCGACTGGATTTGGAAACCGAAGCACGCCGTCTGGCGGAAATTGGCTTTGAACTGGCCTTCTGACCGAACCATGAAACTCTCTCTGCGCCATCTGCTCAGCCTCTCCTCTCTGATGACACTGCTGCTGTTTCTGCTGCTGAGCCTGTACGTAGGGGGCAAGGCGGGCGAGCGTTATGACGCACTGAACCAGGCGGAAGAAACACTCATGCACCTGCAGCTGCTGACCCGGCTGGAAGAGGCGCTGGCTGCAGAAAGGGGGCTGCAGGCGCTCAACGCCCACGAAACCAGCCCGGAGCTGCATCAGCTGCAGACTACGGCGCGCCAGACCACCGACCGCTATCTCAAGGTCCTGCCTCTGCTGCCGCGCACGACCCTGTCACAGGCCCAGCGCGAAGGTCTTGACCAACTGATCGAACAACTGAAGACCATCACCCGACTGCGCCAGCAGGCGGACGGCTTTGACGACTACGCCCGGCTGATCAACACGCTCATTCTGCTGCAAAAACAGCTGATACTGACCCTGCCGGACCGCATCATGCAGAACCGTGCCCTCAGCATGATCGAACTCATTCAGGCGCGGGAACAGGCCGCCCTGGAACGGGGCAAGGTCATGGCCAGCCTGACCCGGAGGCGCATGACGGCGGAAGACTACGTACGCATCGCCGGCCATATCCAGCAGAGTGAGCAGTTTCTGCAGAGTTTCTACCTTGCAGCCGGCAAGAACGAAGCCGAAGCCCTGCGTCAGGCGCTGTCCCGGTCTGACCTG
>JALVTA010000168.1 GCA_027036095.1 Thiotrichales bacterium
CATCAAGACCAGTTCATCTTTTCTCACGACGGGTGCGCACGCCTTCGGCCAGCAGCTTGAGCACCTGTTCGCTGTCGTCCCAGCCAATGCAGGCATCGGTAATGCTGACGCCGTATTCCAGCGGCTGGCCGGGAATGACGTCCTGACGGCCCGGTTTGAGATGACTTTCCACCATGGCGCCCATGATGTAGGGGGCGCTGCGCCCTTCCTTCAGCTGGCGGGCGATGTCCTCGGCCACGATCAGCTGGCGTTCGTACTGCTTGTTGCTGTTGGCGTGGGAGCAGTCGATCATCAGCTTGTCCTGCACGCCGGCGGCCTTGAGCTGTTCGACCGCTTCCATCACGGAAGCTTCGTCATAGTTGGGGCTGCGGGCGCCGCCGCGCAGAATGACATGGCAGTCCTCGTTGCCGGTGGTGGAGAAGATGGCGGAACGCCCGTCCTTGGTCAGTGACAGGAAGATGTGCGGGCGCATGGCGGCACGGATGGCATCCACGGCAATCTTGATGCTGCCGTCGGTGCCATTCTTGAAGCCCACGGGGCAGGAGAGGCCGGAGGCCAGTTCGCGGTGGCCCTGGCTCTCGGTGGTGCGGGCGCCGATGGCGCCCCAGCTGACCAGATCGGCGATGTACTGTGGAGAGATCAGGTCCAGAAACTCGGTGGCGGCGGGCACGCCCATGTTGTTGATGTCCAGCAGCAGTTCGCGCGCCAGCGCCAGCCCCTTGTTGATCTTGAAGGTTTCGTCCAGATCCGGGTCATTGATCAGACCTTTCCAGCCCACGGTAGTGCGTGGCTTTTCAAAGTAGACCCGCATGACCACCAGCAGATCTTCCCGGTGGTGCTCGGCCTCCCGTTTCAGGCGTTCGGCATAATCCCGTGCAGCATCCGGATCATGGATGGAGCAGGGGCCGATGACCACCAACAGGCGGTCGTCCCTGCCGTAGAGGATGTCGTGAATCTGCCGGCGGGTTTCATGGACCGTGCGGGCGGCCGTCTCGCTGATGGGGAAGCGCTCGTGCAGGTCCCTGGGCGGCACCACTTCAGTGATGTCGCGAATGCGCAGATCGTCCGTGGGAAACTGGGTCATCGCTCTTGCCGGGATAGTTGGACAAAGGCGGTATTATGCCATCTTTGGCGGTATTTTGCCGACCTGGAGTGTGGTAGAATTCCGCTGTTTGGGGTTTGTTACAAGGGTTGGAAAAGGTGCACTGCAAATACATTATCGAGGGCTACACCGAGGACGGACGCAAGTTTCGCCCCAGTGACTGGATCGACCGAATCTCTTCGATGATGGCCAGCTATGGCAAGCAGCACCGCCTCGTCTATTCCGACCTGTTGCACCCGGAGCTCTATGACGGACAGAAGTGCCTGATCATCGACGACCGTCTGGAGCAGGAAAACCCGGGTATGTATGAGTATGTGATGAACTTCGTCAAGAGCAACGGCCTGCGCATGCGCAAGGTGTGCGATCTGGATCAGGACAAACTGGGCCGTTGAAGTCTCAGCGCAGAACATAAAAAAACCCGACATCCAGTTTGGATGTCGGGTGCCTTTCCATTCGGACGAACGAAAGTTCAAACAAAGCTCTTCAAGAGGAGGTCACTGTCTGAAACAGTGAGTTTTCATAATAATATAAGAAAATCACGAAATCAACATTTTTTTCACTGTTGTGACAGATCGTCCAGCTTCCACACATCATAGGCCGGCGTCTCATAGGGGTGTGCTGCCTTGAGCGCGCGGATGGCGCTCTCGATATGGACATCATCGCACACCATCTCCACCCGGTATTCGGCCACCTTTTCCACTTCGCCCGGCTGGCCGAGAAAGGGGTTGGCGCCCTCAAGTGGGCGGAACTGGCCTTCACCGAGTACCTGCCAGCTGCAGCGATCATAATTGCCAATACGTCCGGCGCCGGCGTCGAACACCGCCTGTTTGACCTGTTCCACATGGGTAACGGGAACGAAAAAGACCAGCTTGTACATCCGCTACAATACCTCCGTTCCAACTATGGGAGAAAGACGTAATGAACGCATTGCTGTGGGCGTTTGCCGCCGTGCTGGTGACGGCAGTGGCCGCGCTGGTATTTCATCTGCCCATTCTGGGCAATCTGCTGTTCATCGCCGGGCTGACCGGCTTCATCCTGCTCTTTTTCCGTGATTTTGACCCGGATACCGCTACGGAGGCCGAAAAGGTGCGCCGCAAGCGCTGGCTGACTGTCTGCGGCGTGGCCATGGTGCTGGGGCTGCTGTTCGGCTCACTGTGGAACAGCCACATCATTGCGCCGCCGCCTGCGCCAGGGGCACCCAACATTCCCTCTGAATCCGGCATGATTCCGGGGCAGTAAGCCTGTTTTCGCCGTGAATGAATGAGCTTCCCGGCGGGAGGCTGCCATGCAGCCCTGACTCAGTCTTCGTCCAGCACCGGATAGGGCAATGGCTCAATGCGTAACGGCTGGCCGTTCACGTTCAGGTCGCCCTGGGCCTGGGCCAGCGTCTTGACATTGGCCACCGCCTGCACGAGCTGTCCCTCGATGGGGTCAGGACGCTGCCACAGCAGTTCGAACTCGATGCGTTTGCCCTTTTCATCTTCGGCGGAGAAGGTCTCGCCAGGGGCGGCCTCGATCGGTGCATCGCTGTGCAGGCGGAACATGCGCTTGGGCACGGTGGCCCGGAAATGCAGCCGGGCGATGATCTCCTGGCCGGGGAAACAGCCTTTCTTGAAGTTGACCGCTCCCAGCTTGTCCAGGTTGAGCATCTGGGCGACGAACCGGCCGCTGACGGCGTCGGTGACCACCGGGATGCCGGCGACGATGTCCATCAGGTGCCAGTCATAGTGGTTGGTACGGTCGGCATTGACCAGCAGTTTTTCCCATGCACCTTTCATCTGATCCACCGGCCCCAGCAGCAGGTAGCGGTGGTAGGGGCCGGGAATCTTCATGGCTTTGATCTTGCGCAGCCCCTCCATGGGCACCATGGCGGCAGACCAGGTCTCCTTGACCTTGGCGTCCAGCGCCCGCTGAAGGTCAAGATCGCCGAAATCACCGCCGTAACCCAGCAGTGCCAGGTCGTCGCTGCGGTCGGTGAGGGTGACCTTTGAGCGCAGCACGAACATCTGCAGCCGCTTGAGAATGGTCTCCTTCAGGCTGGCGTCGAAGATCAGGTAGTAGTCGCGTTCGTACATCATGATCCAGAACAGCGCCAGCACCTGACCTTTGGGGTCGCACCAGGCGGACAGCTGGCCGGCTTTGTTGCTGACTTCCTCAATGTCATTGGTCAGCTGCGCCTGCAGGAAGGTTTTGGCGTCTTCACCGCTGACCTGCACCAGCGCCATGCCGGTCAGGGGCGCGACCACCGGCCCATGCTTGACCAGTACCCGTTCCAGATCGGGTTCACCAAAGGTGGTCACGCGGCCATGTTCGTCGAATTGCGCGCCCTGCTGTTCCAGAAACTGCTGCCAGTCTGCGTTCATGAACGAAGCTCCTCGGTAATCGTTGGGGTGCGGAAATTTTAGCGGGTCAGCGCGGTTTGAGCACGGTGGGCCGTGCCGTCTTGCGCATTTCCGGGTGGTCCTTGTTGTAGTGCAGGCCGCGGCTTTCCTTGCGGCGGCGGGCGCTGAGGATGATCAGCTCGGCCACCAGCGCCAGGTTGCGCAGTTCGATCAGGTTGGCATTGACGGTGTGGCGACAGTAATAGTCTTCCACTTCCTGCTGGATGACGCGGATGCGCTTCTGCGCCTGTTTCAGGCGCTGGTCAGAACGCACGATGCCCACATAGTCCCACATGGTGCGGCGGATTTCGTCCCAGTCATGGCTGATGAGCACCTGCTCCTGCGGGTCGCGGGCGCGCGAGCTGTCCCACAGCGGGGCCTTGATCTTCCTGGGCGGCATCTCTTCCAGCCACCGGAGGATGGAAAGGGCTGCGTCCTGTCCGAATACCAGGCCTTCCAGCAGAGAGTTGCTGGCCAGACGATTGGCGCCGTGCAGGCCGGTGTAGGCGGTCTCGCCCACGGCCCACAGGCCGGGCAGATCAGTGCGTGCTTCGATGTCGGTGAGCACGCCGCCGCAGGTGTAATGGGCCGCCGGTACCACGGGAATCGGCTCACGGGTCATGTCGATCCCTACCTTGAGCAGGCGCTCGTAGATGGTGGGAAAGTGGCGCCGAATGAAGACCGGCCCTCGGTGGGTGATATCCAGCAGCACATGGTCGATGCCGTGCTTTTTCAGCTCCGAGTCAATGGCACGGGCGACGATGTCCCGCGGCGCCAGCTCGCCCCGTTCGTCGTAATGGTGCATGAAGCGCTCGCCCCACGGCAGGCGCAGGATGCCGCCTTCGCCCCGCACCGCCTCGGAGATGAGGAAGGCGCGGTCATGCGGGTGATACAGGCAGGTGGGGTGGAACTGGTTGAACTCCATGTTGACCACCCGGCAGCCGGCGCGCCAGGCCATGGCGATGCCGTCGCCGGTGGAAGTGTCGGGGTTGCTGGTGTAGAGGTAGGCCTTGGAAGCACCACCGGTGGCCAGCACCACGGCGCGCGCCTGCATGGTCTTGATGGTGCCGGTGTTCTTCGACAGCACGTGGGCACCGATGACGGTGTCGTCGTCCCGCAGCAGGTCGATGGCCTCATGTCGGGACATCAGACAGATGTTCTCGTGGGCCTTGGCATGGTCCAGCAGCACCTGCTCCACGCTGCGGCCCGTGTGGTCGGCCACATGGATGACGCGGCGGTGGCTGTGCCCGCCTTCCTGGGTCAAATGGAAAGGGGTGGGGCAGTGTTCGCTGGCCTCGCAGCGGGAGAAGGGCACGCCCAGAGAAACCAGCCAGTCGATCATGGCACGGCTGTTTTCCGACACATGGCGCACGATGGCCGGGTCGCACAGGCCGGCACCGGCTGCCAGCGTGTCGGCCACATGGGCATCCACCGAGTCGGAGGGGTCCAGTACGGCGGCGATGCCGCCCTGCGCCCAGCGGGTGGCGCCTTCGTCCAGCGCCGTCTTGGCGATGACGGTCACCTGGCAGTGGTCGGCCAGATGCAGGGCGCAGGTGAGCCCGGCAATGCCGCTGCCGATGATGAGCACGTCTGTACGGGTGCGTTCCGTGTGGACCATGATTGCGTTATGTCGGTTCGGGTTGCCTATACTATACTACTACACCATGAGCGATTCGATGATGCACGAGAGCACCGGCACGGTGGTGCGGGTGGAAGGCGAATGGGCCTGGGTGGAGACGGCGCGCCAGAGCGGCTGCGGCAGCTGTGCCGCAAAGGGCGCGTGCGGCACGGGGGTGCTGGAAAACTTGTTTTCCGCCCGTTCCGCCCCCATTAAATTGCTCAATACACTCCATGCTCGACCGGGCGACCGGGTGGTGCTGGCGCTTTCGGAAGGTGCGCTGCTGCGTCAGAGCCTGTGGGCCTATGGCGTGCCGCTGCTCGGGTT
>JALVTA010000169.1 GCA_027036095.1 Thiotrichales bacterium
ACAACGCCATCGACGAGGCGCTGGCCGGCTACTGCGACCGCATTCAGGTCGTGCTCCATCCGGACGGATCCGTGTCCGTCTCCGACAACGGCCGCGGCATTCCGGTGGACATGCATCCGGAGGAGGGGCGTTCCGCCGCCGAGGTGATCATGACCGTGCTGCACGCCGGCGGCAAGTTCGACGACAACGCCTACAAGGTGTCCGGCGGTCTGCATGGTGTGGGCGTCTCCGTGGTCAACGCCCTGTCCGAACACCTGTGGCTCACCATCAAACGGGACGGCAAGATCTGGCAGCAGGAGTACCGGCTGGGCGAACCGCTCTATCCGCTCAAGGCGGTGGGCGAGACGGATGAGACCGGCACCGAGGTGCGCTTTCTGCCCAGCCCGGACATTTTCGCCATCACCGAATTCGACTTCGACGTGCTGCGCACCCGCCTGCAGGAGCTCTCCTTCCTCAACTCCGGCGTGCGCATCGAACTGATCGACCGGCGCGTGGAGCCGCCCCGGGAGGAAATCTTCCAGTACGAGGGTGGCATTGAGGCGTTTGTGGAATATCTCAACCGCAACCGCACGCCCATCCACCCGCACATCTTCCACTATTCGGCCGAGAAGGACGGCATGACCGTCGAGATCGCCATGCAGTGGTCGGACGCCTATCAGGAACATGTGTTCGCCTTCACCAACAACATTCCCCAGAAGGACGGCGGCACCCATGTGGCCGGCTTCCGCGCCGCGCTGACCCGCACCCTCAACGCCTACATGGAGAAAGAGGGGCTGGCGAAGAAATACAAGATCAACATTACCGGCGAGGACGCCCGCGAAGGACTGGCGGCCATCGTCTCGGTCAAGGTGCCCGATCCCAAGTTCTCCTCCCAGACCAAGGAAAAGCTGGTCTCCAGCGAGGTCAAGTCGCTGGTGGAGACCACCATGAACGAAAAGTTCGCCGAATGGCTGCTGGAGAATCCGCAGGATGCCAAGGCCATCGTCGGCAAGCTGGTGGAGGCGGCGCGTGCCCGCGAGGCGGCGCGCAAGGCGCGGGAGATGACCCGGCGCAAGGGTGCGCTGGACGTGGCCGGTCTGCCCGGCAAGCTGGCCGACTGTCAGGAGAAGGATCCGGCCAAGTCCGAACTCTATCTGGTGGAGGGGGATTCCGCCGGCGGGTCGGCCAAGCAGGGGCGCGACCGGCGCACCCAGGCCATCCTGCCCCTGAAGGGCAAGATCCTCAATGTGGAGAAGGCCCGCTTCGACAAAATGCTCGCCTCCGCCGAGGTGGGCACGCTGATCACGGCGCTGGGCTGCGGCATTGGCGCCGAGGACTACGACCCGGACAAGCTGCGCTACCACCGCATCATCATCATGACCGACGCGGACGTGGACGGCTCCCACATCCGCACCCTGCTGCTGACCTTCTTCTACCGGCAGATGCCGGAGCTGGTGGAGCGTGGTCATATCTACATCGCCCAGCCGCCGCTGTACAAGGTCAAGAAGGGCAAGCAGGAGGCCTATCTGAAGGACGACGCCGAGCTGGATCACTACCTGCTGGAGCTGGCGCTGGAAAACGCCCGGCTCCATCCGGGCGGCGGCAATCCGCCGATTACCGGAGTGGCGCTGGAGCGGCTGGCGCAGGCGTGGCTGGCGGCCCGGCGCATGATCGAGCGCCTGTCCCGCCGCTTCCGCCCCGACTTCCTTGAAGGGCTGGTGCGGGTGCCGCCGCTGACGCTGGAGATGCTCGATGATGAGGCGGCGCTCAATGGCTGGGTCGAGCGCATGCGTGCCTGGCTGGCAGAGCGGGGCGAGGCGACCAAGGTGGGCTTCGAGCTGTCGGTCGAACCGGCCCATGAGGGCGAGGCGCGCTTTCAGCTGCGCCTGACCGTGCGTGAGCACGGCATGAGCCAGTCCCAGACCTTCGGTGCGGCCTTCTTTGCCAGCAGGGAATACCGGCAGCTGGCCGAGACCGCCGCCCTGCTGGACGGTCTGCTTGCCGATGACGCCCGCATCCTGCGAGGCGAAAAGGAACAGCCGGTGCGGGATTTCGGCCAGGCGCTGGACTGGCTGATGGGTGAGGCCAAGCGGGGACTGACCATCCAGCGCTACAAGGGTCTGGGTGAGATGAATCCGGAGCAGCTGTGGGAGACCACCATGAATCCGGAAACCCGCCGCCTGCTGCAGGTCACCGTCAAGGATGCCATGCTGGCCGATGAGGTGTTCACCACCCTCATGGGGGACGCCGTAGAGCCGCGGCGCGCCTTCATCGAGGAGAACGCCCTGGCGGTGGAAAACCTGGACATTTGACGTAAAATAGCCTGAATTCGCGTTTTTTCAGGCCTTTTCGGGGTCCGTTCCGGCGCCGCGCGGCGGCCGCTGTGCAAAATCAGGGGAGACCCCGTCCCAATTACCAAGCAAGGAGAGTGTTATGTCTGCACTGCATCCCATCGTGGCCGTTGTCGGGTCTTCCGGCGCCGGCACGTCGTTCGTCAAGCGCGCCTTCGAAAACATCTTCGAGCGCGAGGGGCTGAACCCCGCCATCATCGAAGGCGACAGCTTCCACAAGTACGACCGCGCCACCATGAGGCAGAAGGTGGCCGAGAGCAAGGAGAAGGGCTGCCGTCCGCTGACCCACTTCTCCGAGGATGCCAACGAGTTCTACCTGCTGGAGGAGCTGTTCCGCACCTACCGTGAAACCGGCACGGGCAAGCGCCGCTACTACATCCACTCCGACGAGGAGGCCGAGTTCCACAACAAGCGCCTGGGCACCCACCTCAAGCCGGGCGAATTCACCCCGTGGGAAGACATTCCGTCGGGCACCGACCTGCTGTTCTACGAAGGCCTGCACGGCATGGTGCGCAAGGTCAAGTACCTCAAGGAAGGCCAGCAGCCCTATGACGTGGCTCAGTATGTGGATCTGGGCGTGGGCGTGGCGCCGGCGGTCAACATCGAGTGGATGCAGAAGATCTACCGCGATACCAGCGAGCGTCCCTACACGGTGCAGGACGTGCACAACGTCATTCTGGAACGCATGCCCGACTACATCGACTACATCGTGCCCCAGTTCCACCGCACCCACATCAACTTTCATCGGGTGCCGCTGATCGACACCTCCGATCCCTTCTCCACCGAGGAGGGCATGTTGCCCACCGTGCCGGCACCGGAGGACTCGCTGATGGTGACCCATGTGCGCATCAAGGATAAGGTCAACCTGCCGGAGATTGCCGAGCAGATTCCGGGGGCGTGGCTGCAGCGGGACGATACGCTGGTCTATAACTCCAAATATTTTGTCGAGGCCATGGATCTGCTGCTGACACCTCTGATCAAGCAGCTGATCGAACGCAAGCACAAGGCTGGCGGTTGATCCCAGGCCGTTCTGCGCTTAAACCCCCGAACAACCCCGCATCTGCGGGGTTTTTTTGTATCCGCAGGCTGATTTTTGAGTTTTCTTTCCAGCTGGCATGTTCTATGCTTTGGGCATTGAAAAATTTTTTCTTGGGGGAGTTCGCATGCTTGCCAATCTCAGCATCCGCACCAAACAGCTGCTGGCCATGGTGCCGTTGATCGTCGCACTGCTTTTCTATGGCGGGGTCAACATCTGGGAGAAATATACTACGGCGATGGAAATGAGCCATGTGGAGCATCTGGCCGAGCTGGCGGTCTCCGGCGGCCTGCTGGTGCATGAGCTACAGAAGGAGCGGGGGGCTTCCGCCGGATTCATCGGGGCTGGCGGACGCAAGTTCGGCAACACCCTGCAGCGGCAGCGCCAGCAGACCGACCGGCGCATCGAAGAGTTCCGCACCACCCTGCAGCGCATTGAGCGCATGGGCGTGCTGCCTGGTGAGGCGGCAAGTTTTTACCGTGCGGCCATGCAACAGCTGCAATCCCTGCCGCAGATCCGCCGCTGCGTCAGTGGCGTTCCGGCTCGTCCTTGCGAACTTGCTCGGGTGCTCAAATTCTATACGGGGCTGATCGGCAAGCTCATGTCCGGCACGCTGGAGAGCATGGTGCACAACCACTCCATGGAGCTGGTGCAGGCCGGCACCGCCTACTACATGATGATCGGTGTCAAGGAACAGATGGGGATTACCCGCGCGGTGCTGGCCAATGCCTTTGCCGCCAATCACATGAGCGAGGCGGGCAAGGTGAAGCTGGCTGGCCTGATGGCCAGACGGGGCGTCTATCTGGACAGCTTCCGCCTGTTCGCCACACCTGAGATGAGGCAGGCCATGGATGCGATTCTCACCAGTACTCTCGGGCAACAGGTGAAAGGGTTGATTCAGAAGGCGCTCACGGCACCGGTGGGTCAGCCGCTCAATGAGGATAGCGAACAGTGGTTCGGTCTGGCCACCCGTTACATCAACCGGCTCAAGGCGTTGGAAGATCGCATCGAACGGCAGCTGATCACCCAGGCGCAGCAGGTGCGCGGCGAGGCCGTCACCGCCATGACGGTGGCAGCCGTGTCGCTGGTGGTGCTGATCCTCATTTCCGGTGTGCTGGCGTGGCTGATCATCCGCAGCATTCAGCGCAGCCTCAACGCCATGTGGCAGGCGGCCAACACCATTTCCTCCAATGCGGACCTCACCTACCGTCTGCCGGTGCACGGGCGGGATGAACTGGGGCAGATGGCCGAAGCCATCAATGGCATGCTGGCCCACATGCAGCAGCTGCTGCGCGAGGTGCTGCAGATCGCCCATGATGTGGATGCCTCCAGCGGGACACTGGCCAAAACCGCCGATGTGACCCAGCAGACCATGCAGTCGCAATATGCGGCCATTCAGGACATCTACCGGGCCATTCACGAGATGGCCAATGCGGTCACGGCCATTGCCGAACAGCTGGAGACGGTGAAGGATCAGGCTCAGATGGCCTACGCCGAAGGGCAGGATGCCGAGCAGGATACCCGTGCTTCTGCCAGGGCAATCGAGAGCCTGGCCGGCGAGGTGGATCAGACCGCCCGCGTCGTCAACCGGGTGGAAGAGGAGAGCAGCCGCATCGCCAGCGTGGTGGACATGATCAACGACATTTCCGAGCAGACCAACCTGCTGGCGCTCAACGCGGCCATCGAGGCGGCCCGGGCCGGTGAGCACGGCCGCGGCTTCGCGGTGGTGGCGGACGAAGTGCGCTCACTGGCAGTGCGTACCCAGCAGTCCACCGAAGAGATTCAGAAGATCATCACCGGCCTGACCAGCGAAACGGCTCGGGCCACGGGCGCAATCGGCCACGCCAGAACCATGGCTGAGGAGAGTGTGCAGCAGATCGAAGCCATCAAGCAGGCGCTGCACGCCATTCTTGAGGCCATGGAGAAGACCGTCGCCGCCAACGAGGAGAGCGCTACGCTTGGCAAGCATCAGGCCCGGCGGGCCGAGGCGGCACGCACCAGTGCCGAAAGGGTGCAGGCGCTGGCCGAGGAGACTCAGAAGCGCACCGAGGAAGTCTCAGCCGCCTCGCACCAGCTCAAGAAGGTAGCGGACCTGTTACAGGCCAAGGTCAACCAGTTCAAGATCTGAGCCGGTGGAACGAAGTAGGTCAGGTGCAGCCCGGGCACCTGCCCGGGCTTTTTGTGTGACGTTCAGTGAAGGGTTTCCATCTCCAGCCGATCCCGCCCCTGTGCCTTGGCGCTGTAGAGCAGGCGGTCGGCCATCTGGATGAGCAGGTCGACGGAACGGGCCCGTTCGTCTTCAGCCGGCAGCAGCACACAGCCGATGGAGGCCGTGGTGCGACCATGAGGATCGTCCGTGTCCGGATGGGGCGGCATCTCGTTGCGGATGCGCGTCAGCAGATGCTCCATCTTCTGTCGCGCCGCCATTTCGTCTTCTGCGCGGAACGCAATGATGAACTCCTCGCCGCCATAGCGGCCCTGCAGGCTGTCACGCTCACTGGAAAAGAAATCGGAGAGGATGTCGGCCAGGCGCTGCAGCGCTTCATCCCCGGCCAGGTGCCCCGCCGCATCGTTGAAGCGCTTGAAGTGATCCAGATCCAGCATGCAGAACACCAGCGGCTGGCCGCTTTCACGGCGTAACTCGCTGAGTCGGGTGGTGATGCCGCGCCGGTTGGCCAGACCGGTCAACGGGTCGGTGCGGCTGACCTGCTGCAGGGCATCACGCTGCTCGCGCAGGCGCGTTTCCAGCAGGCGCTCCTCCGTCACATCCACGATGATGCCGTGGGCCAGTGCCGGGCGACCGTCTTCCTGTCTTGCGACGACGCGAGCCTGGCTCTTGAAGAAGCGGCGCTGGCCGTCGGGCAGCTGAAAGGGAAAGGTATTCTCATAGCGGTCGGTCTCACCGTTGATCATGGCTTCATAGGCGGCGAAGATCTTCGCTGCCGCAGACCGGTCCACTTCTGCCACCTGACGGTTGTAGTCGCCGGCGATGGGGCAGCATCGGGCCACGCTGTGCACCCGGATGGACGGCAGCTGGAACATGCGTTCCATGGCAGGGTTGCACACGAACTGATCCGGCGCGTTGACATAGTCGATATACCACCAGCCGATGCCGGCAAAGTCGAACGATGTCAACAACCGTTCCATGCAGTCTTTCAGGCTTTCAAAAGACATGTGCGTCAAACCTTTTTGATGCCCTCATACTGTTATTATTCATGGAACCCCTTTCTAGTGTGTGGAAAGAGCCGTGGGTACCCCACAAAAAAAATGGACATTGAAGCAGCTGAAGGCGGGTGCCGAGCCGTTGCATGACTGGGTGCGGGTGGAGGTCTTTGCCGAGCTGCCTTCCACCTCAGCCTGGCTGAAGGAAAACCTGCCTGATGTGCCCACTCTGGTCATCGCCTGGGAGCAGACCGCCGGTTACGGTCAGCAGGGTCGGGCGTGGCGCATGCGTCCGGGGCAGGATCTGGCCTTTTCCCTGTTCATGCCCGGGTCGGGACCGGTGCCACCGGCGCTGACGCCGTGGCTGGCGTTTCATCTGCGCGAGCAGCTGCAGCGCTGGACGGCAGCGCCCCTGTGGCACAAATGGCCCAATGACCTCCATACCTCATCGGGCAAGGTGAGCGGCACGCTGGTGGAGCGGGTACGGAACGGGCTGATCATCGGTACCGGCATCAACTGGTGGGGCGAGCCGGCGCAGGGGGCCAGTCTGGGCGCGTCCGTGCTGCCGTGGACTTTTCTTGATCAGTGGGTGAGCTGGATGTTGAAGGCGCTGCCCGCCTTTACGCCGGAAGTCTGGCAGAAAGTGCTGCCCCGCTGGGCCGACCATGACCGTTTTGCCCCGCGTCAGCCGGTGCGGCTTTCCGACGGACGCGAGGCGGTCTATCTGGGGCCGGATGGAGAAGGCCGCCTGCAGCTGTGGCTGGGGGGCAGGCTGGTGCGTCTCAGCAGCGGCGGTCTATCCGTGGTAGAGCCAGTCGGGCAGCCAGGTGACCAGCTGCGGCCACAGGGCGAGGATGACCAGCATCAGCAGCTGTAGCCCGATAAACGGCACGGCCCCGCGGTAGATGTCGGCCGTCTCCACCTCTTTCGGCGCCACGCCACGCAGGTAGAACAGCGCAAAGCCGAACGGCGGGGTGAGAAAGGAGGTCTGCAGAACCATGGCGATCATCACCCCCAGCCAGATGGGGTCCAGCCCCATCATCAGCAGGATGGGCGCCACTATGGGGATGACCACGTAGGTGATCTCGATGAAATCGAGGAAAAAGCCCAGCACGAACAGGACGGCCAGCACCAGCAGCATGGCGGTGAAGGCGCCGCCCGGCAGCTGATGCAGCCATTCGCGCACCACATCGTCCCCACCCAGCCCGCGGAACACCAGCGAGAAAAAAGCCGCACCGATGAAGATCACGAAGATCATGCTGGTGGTGGTGAGTGTATCCTGCACCGCCGCCCTGAGGCGGGCGAAGGTCAGCTGCCGCTTGAGGGCGGCCAGCGCCAGCGCACCCACCGCGCCCACTGCGGCGGACTCGGTCGGGGTGGCGTAGCCGGCCAGAATGGAGCCCAGCACCAGCACGATCAGCGCCAGCGGCGGGATCAGGCTGGTGACGACCCGGCGCAACAGGGCGGGCGTGATCTCCGTGCGGTGGCGTGCCGGCAGCCACTGGGGGCGTACGAAGCTCACCACCACCACATAGGCAATGTAGAGGCCCACCAGCAGCAGGCCGGGAATGAAGGCGCCGGCGAACAGGTCGCCCACCGACACCGGTTCCGGCGCGAAGTTGCCCTGCGCCAGCTGTGCCTGCTGCCAGGCGTTGGAGATCACATCTCCCAGCAGAATCAGCACGATCGACGGTGGAATGATCTGCCCCAGCGTACCGGAGGCGGTGATCACGCCGGTAGCCAGCCGGGCGTCATAGCCCTGGCGCAGCATGGTCGGCAGTGCCAGCACGCCCATGGTGATCACCGTAGCGCCCACGATGCCGGTGCTGGCCGCAAGCAGCATGCCCACCAGAATCACCGCCAGCGCAAGCCCGCCGCGCACGTTGCTCATTACCTCGCTCAGCGTGGTGAGCAGATCGTCGCTGACGCGGCTCTTTTCCAGGATCAGCCCCATCAGCACGAACAGGGGCACCGCCAGCAGCGTCTCGTTGCTCATGATCCCCCAGATGCGGCTGGGGATGCTGTTGAGAAAAGCCATGTCGAAGGCACCGAAGGCGGTGGCCGCCAGGGCGAACAGCAGTGAGACGCCGCCCAGCACGAAGGCGACCGGATAGCCGCTCAACAGCACGGCGAACACCACAGCGAACAGCAAAAGCGCCAGCCACTCCATCACACCGTCTCCCGTTCCAGTTCCGCCTGCGCCGGACGCAGCTCGCGCCACAGCGGCTCTGCCTGTTCGGGCCGGCGCAGCGTCAGCCACGCCAGCGCCGCCCAGCTCAGCCCCTGCAGCATCATCAGCGCCGGCATGATGAGAATCAGCGTCTTGAGCGCCCATACCCACGGCAGGCCGGAGTCCTCCGTGGAGCGTTCGCCGATGGCCCAGCTGGTGGCCACATAGTCCCAGCTTACCCACAGGATGAAGGCGAACATGGGCAGCGCCAGCAGCAGGGTGCCGAGCAGCTCCACCCACGCCTGCCGCCGTCGCGGCCAGTGGGCGTAGAAGATGTCCACCCGCACGTGGGCGTCCTTCAGCCAGGTGTATGCGGCGCCCAGCATGAAGGCGGTGGCGTGCAGGTAGAGCTCGCCCTCCTGCAGGGCGATGGAGCCGGTATTGAAGCCGTAGCGCAGCACCACCACCGCAAAGGTGAGCAGCGCCAGTGCCAGCGTCAGCCAGGCGACCGCCTGGCCCAGGGTGTTCTGAAATCGGTTCTGCCAGCGGATGAAGCCTGTGAGCATGACCGCCTCCCGGTGCAAATCATGCTATTTTAACGGTCATGACCGACCTGCGCATTCAGGTGGCCGTGCCCGGCCCCTTCTACACCCCGCTGACCTATCTGAGTGAACGGCCGCAGGCGCCGGGGGTGCGCGTGCGCGTGCCGCTGGGGCCACGCCGGGTGGTGGGCGTGGTGCTCGGAGAAGCCGGGGCGGACGATGTGCCAGTGGAGAAACTCAGGCCGGTGCAGGCGGTGCTCGACAGCGAACCGACGCTGGACGGCCATCAGCTGGCGCTGGCCCGCTGGCTGGCGCGCTACTACCATGCCCCCATCGGCGAGGTGGTTCAGCAGATGCTGCCCGTGCCCTTGCGGGCCGGCAAGGCGCTGTGGCAGCGGGGCGAGACCGAGTGGCACCTCACCGAGGTCGGACGCCGCGCCGATGTGGAGGCGCTGCCGGCACAGGCAGTGCGTCAGCGCCGTCTGCTGACCTTTCTGCAGCGGGAAGGGGCGGCCACCGTGAGCCGCCTGCGCGCCTTTATGGAAGACTACCGCGAACCCATGCGTGCGATGGAACGGCGCGGCTGGGTCGCCGCCCGGCAGCGCAGCTGTCTGGATGCGCCCATCGACAAGGTGCAGCGCCACGAACTCAATGTGGAACAGCAGGCCATCGTCGAGGCGGTGCCGCAGGCGGGCTTCAGCGCCCATCTGATCGAAGGGGTGACCGGCTCCGGCAAGACGGCGGTCTATCTGGAACTGGTGGCGCGCACGCTGGCGGCGGGCCGGCAGGCGCTGGTGCTGGTGCCGGAAATCGGGCTGACGCCCCAGATGGTGGCGCGCTTTACCGCCTGGCTGGGTGAGCCGGTGGCGGTGCTCCATTCCGGTCTGTCCGACGGGGCGCGCCACTGCGCCTGGACGCAGCTGGCCCGGGGCGAGGTGCGCGTGGCGCTGGGCACCCGTTCGGCGCTGCTGGGGCGCTTCGACGACCTGGGGCTGATCGTGGTGGACGAGGAGCACGACCCCTCCTACAAACAGCAGGAAGGGGTGCGCTATTCGGCGCGGGACGCCGCCCTGTGGCTGGCGCACCGGCTGGACATTCCGGTGGTGCTGGGGTCGGCCACGCCTTCGCTGGAGAGTCTGCAGCGGGCACGCCGCGGCCGGCTGGTCCACCACCGTCTGACCCGCCGCGCCACCGGCGCCGCCATGCCGGAGATCGGGCTGCTGGACATTCGTGGCGAGCGCATCGAGGCCGGTGTCTCCGCGCCGCTGGCGGCGGCCATGCGCGCCCATCTGGCCGCCGGGGGTCAGGTGATGCTGATGCTCAACCGCCGCGGCTATGCGCCGGTGCTCATGTGCCATCACTGCGGCTGGCAGGCGGACTGTCCCGCCTGCAGCGCCCACATGACCTATCACGCCCGGCCCGAACAGCTGCGCTGTCATCACTGTGATGCAGTGCGCCCGGTGCCCGAACGCTGTCCCCATTGCGGCAGCGGCTCGCTGGTGGCGGTGGGGCAGGGGACGGCACGGCTGGAGGAGGCGCTGGCCGAGCGCTTCGATGTGCCGGTGGTGCGCATCGACCGGGACAGCACCCGCCGTCGCGGCGCGCTGGAGGCGTATCTTGAGCAGGTGCACGGCGGCGAGCCCATGATTTTGCTGGGCACCCAGATGCTGGCCAAGGGGCACCACTTTCCCGCCGTGACCATGGTGGGGATGCTGGAGCTGGATCAGGGGCTGTTCTCACCGGACTTCCGCGCCACCGAACGGCTGGCCCAGCTGGTGATACAGACCGCCGGCCGTGCCGGCCGGGAAGGGGCCGGGCAGGTGCTCATCGAAACCCGTCAGCCGCAGCATCCCTTCTGGGCGCAGCTGCGCACCGGCGGCTACGCGGCCTTCGCCGAAGCGGCACTGGCCGAGCGGCAGGCCGCCTGTCTGCCGCCTTTCTGGCATCAGGCGCTGGTGACGGCGCAGGCGACGCGCCCCGAGGTGGCGCAGCAGTTTCTTGTCGAAGCGGCACAACGGCTGCGTGCCCATTCGGAAGTGGAGGTGCTGGGGCCGGTGGCTGCGCCCATGCTGCGCAAGCAGGGCCACTGGCGCTACCAGCTGTGGCTGCAGGCACCCGAGCGCGGGCCGCTGCATGGGGCACTCGATGGGCTGCTGCCCTGGCTGTGGCAGCATGGCGGCCACCGGGTGCGCTGGGCCATCGATGTAGATCCCATCGAAATGTAGCCGGAAAGGAGGGCAGAAGCCGGGGCCTCTCCCATTTTTGCCGGATGCCGTCTTACCGCCGCGGAAAAAGTGCGGAATTTCCCGGGAAAAAAGCCATTCCGGGCGGGGAAGGAGGGGGTTACAGCGTGTGGCGCAGGTCTGCCAGCTGAAAGCCCATCAGTGGGCGGTCGATGCCCCGGGTCAGCGCCATGACCTTGAACACTTCACCCATCTCGTCCGGCAGGGTGAGGGTCTTGATCTCCTGTGCCAGCCTGAGCTGCTCCACCACCGGCAGGTCGGTGGGGACGGACTCCAGCAGCCCCGTGCTCATGAGAAAGTGCGCCTGGGTGGTGAAGCCGGCGACGCGGAAGCCGGCGTCGAAACCAGATTCGGCCACTTCGGTGAAGTCCACGTGGGCGGTGATGTCCTGCAGGCCGGGCCACAGCAGCGGGTTGTCATGGACGCGGTGCTGGTAGAAGCAGCGCAGCGAGCCTTTGCTGCGCGCTGGCTGATAGAGTTCCTGCTGGGCGAAGCCGTAGTCGATCAGTAGGACGGCGCCCTGTTCCACGAAGTCGGCGAGGCTTTTGAGCCACGGGTGGATGTTGAGGTTGACCTCGGCCACATAGCCGTGGCGGTCCGGCTGCACCAGCGGGCGCAGGCCGTCGGCCACCCGCTGCAGGGTGGCGTCGGTGATGGGCAGTTCGCACTCTGCCAGTTCTCCGTCCTGTTCATCCACGCCGAGACGCACGGCGCTGTCGGGAGTGAGGCGCAGCCGTTCCACCGGCATGGCGTCAAGCACTTCGTTGGCCACGATCACGCCCCGCCAGTCGGGCGCGGGCAGGTGCGCCAGCCATTCCACGCGGGCGAACAGCTCAGGTGGGAGTTCTGCCTGCAGGAAGGCGCGCTGACGCTCGGCCAGCTCGCCGCTGACCTCCATGATCTGGTAGCGCTCCGGCAGGGCGTCCAGTTCGGCCAGGGTGCGCAGCAGGTCACGGGCCAGCCGGCCGGAGCCGGCGCCGAATTCCAGCAGGTGGCCGCCGGAGAGGGCATCAAGCACTTCGGCTACCTGTCGGGCCAGGCACTGGCCGAACAGGGGCGAGCGTTCCGGCGCGGTGACGAAGTCGCCTTCTGCGCCCAGTTTGGGCGCCGGGCCGCTGTAGTAGCCCAGTCCCGGCGTGTAGAGAGCCCGCTGCATGTATTCGGAGAAGGGCATAGGGCCGTTCTGGCGGATGGCGGCGAGGATGCGGGCCTTGAGGGTATCGCTGCGGGCCAGCGACTCGGCGTCCGGCAGGGGCAGGTTCAGTTTGGCTTTCATGGGCGTTATTATGCATATTGGCAGGTTATTTGCTGTCGGCACCCGGAGGAGGTTGTCCCTATGAAGGTGGGCATCAGAAAGGTTCATGAAGACGAGTGGTGGGTGGAGATCGGCTGTGCCACGCTCCGGCTCAACTATTTTCAGGTGGAGCTGCTCAACATCCTGCTCAAGGAGGCGCTGCGCTTGGCCGAGGGCGGTGAGTATGATCTGCTCAGAGGTTTCGTGTCCCTGAGCCACAAGCTCAGGCTGCTGTCGGATACGGATCTTCAGCTGCTGCTGCGGCAGGTGGATGACCAGGATCTGGCGCTATGGCTGCGGGTGCTGGATGATGCTGCGCTGCGGGAACGGGTGCTGCACAATGTGGGGCCCCTGGTGGCCCGTCAGCTGGAGCAGGATCTGGCCGAGGAACGGCCGGTGGAGGCGGAGGCGGCCATGGCGGCCATCGAACGCATCATGCGGCGCGCCTTCGAGCTGGATGCGCGCGGCGAGATTGAGTTTCAGACCGAAGTGACGGAATACATCTGATGGATATCGACATTCGCAGACTGAACGACGGCCATATTCAGCTGGATTTCGGCCAGGTGATGCTCAATCTGCCGCCGGCGGCCATCGAGGCCCTGCAGCAGGTGGTGGACAAGCGTCTGAACATGTCCGGCGAGGCGGAGCGGGCGGCCATCCGCAAGAAACTGGCGGTGTTCCGGGACCTGGCCAACAAGCTGGCCCACATGGACGACCGCATTCTGCAGTGGATCCTGCCACAACTGACGCCGGAACAGCTGGTGACGCTGGTGCGCCTGTCGGAGGGTGACTACTTCTATCAGAAGGTGCTGCGCAACCTGTCCAAGACCAACCGGCGTCAGTTCGAGGAGGACTATGCGCGCCTCGACCGCATTACCCAGCATCAGGCGGTCATCTACATGGAGCAGATCATCCCGCTGCTCAGGCAGGCGGCCCAGCGGCAGAAGCAGCTGGAGGCGGAGGGCTGATCAGCTGCGCTTGCGCCAGAGGCGCACGCCCACGCTGTGGGTCTGGGGCAGGATGGCCGGCTTGCGCACGGTGATCTCGATGGCCTGCAGGGCGTCAAAGGCCTCGAACAGACGGCGGCAGGCCTCTTCCGCCACGGTTTCGATCAGTTCCACGTGGTTTTCCAGCATGGCCTCCAGCAGGCGTGTCACTTCCGCATAGTCCACCCCCCGGCTCAGTTCGCCGCTTTCGGCCACCTCCTTCAGCGGCAGGTAGAGCTTCAAGTCGAACAGCAGCGGCTGGCGCACCTGCTTCTCCCAGGGCAGAAGGCCCACCAGCGCATCGACACGCAGCTCTTCCACCAGAATGCAGTCACGGGGGGTCATGGTAGAATTCGCTCCTCGGCTCAGACTGGAAGTGTCCATGTTAGCATCTCTCGTTCCGCTCATCGTCGGTGCCTACCTGCTCGGCTCCCTCTCTTCGGCCATCATTGTCTGTAAGCTGATGGGGCTGGGGGATCCGCGCGAAGCCGGTTCCGGCAACCCGGGTGCCACCAATGTGCTGCGCATCGGCGGCGAAAAGGGCAGGCTGGCGGCGGCCATCACTCTGCTGGGTGACCTGCTCAAGGGGCTGCTGGCGGTGCTGGCGGCGCGCGCTTTCGGGCTGGAGGGGTGGCAGCTGGCCCTGGTGGGCTTCGCGGCTTTCCTCGGCCATCTGTATCCGCTGTTCTTCGGCTTCCGCGGCGGCAAGGGCGTGGCCACCTTTCTGGGCGTGCTGTTCGGTCTCAATGTCTGGATGGGGCTTGTCTTCGCCGCCATCTGGCTGTTCGTGGCCAAGGTGCTGAAGATTTCCTCCGTCTCGGCGCTTGCGGCCAGCGCCCTTTCGCCCCTGTATGTATGGTGGCTGTCCGGACAGGATGTGCGCCTGACGGCCGTGGTCACGCTCATGGCGGTATGGCTGTGGTGGCGCCACCGCAGCAATATCGCGCGGCTGCTGCGGGGCGAGGAGAAGGCGCCGGTGGACGGCGGTCGCTGACTCAGGCCGGTGTGTCGATCGGTGGCAGCTCTTCCAGCGACCAGCGCGCCCGGGGTGAAAAGTCCAGATCGCCGCGCTGTCCGGCCAGCAGACGCTGTGCGCCGGCATAGGCGATCATGGCGCCATTGTCGGTGCACAGCTTGAGCGGCGGGAAGAAGGCACGACCGCCAGCCTCCTGTGCCACGGTTGTCAGACGTGCCCGCAGGGCACGGTTGGCGCTCACGCCGCCTGAGACCACCAGATGCTTCATGCCCGTCTGCTGCAGCGCCCGCCGGCATTTGATCGCCAGCGTCTCCGCCACTGCGGTTTCGAAGGCGCGGCAGATGTCCGCTTTGGTCTGTTCGTCGTCATCGCCGGCCGCCTGCGCCGCCTGCCAGGTGTTGAGCACATAGGTTTTCAGGCCACTGAAGCTCATGTCCAGCCCCGGCCGGTCCACCATGGGCCGGGGAAAGCGGTAGCGGTCCGGGTTGCCCTGTTCCGCCAGCGTGGAGACGGCCGGGCCGCCCGGATAGCCCAGCCCCAACAGTTTGGCCGTCTTGTCGAAGGCTTCGCCCACGGCATCATCCAGTGTCTCGCCCAGCACCCGGTAGCGACCGATCCCCTCTACCGCCACCAGCATCGTGTGGCCGCCGGAGACCAGCAGGGCGACAAAGGGAAACTCCGGCTGCTCCTCACCCAGCATGGGGGCGAGCAGATGGCCTTCCATGTGGTGGACGCCGATGGCGGGCACATCAAGGGCGAAGGCGAGCGAGCGGGCAAACCCGGCGCCCACCAGCAGTGCACCCAGCAGGCCGGGGCCGGCGGTCCAGGCGATGCCGTCGATATCCGAGAGGGCAAGCCCGGCCTGCTGCAGGGCTTCCTGTGTCAGGGGTGCCACACGGCGGATATGGTCACGCGAGGCCAGCTCCGGCACCACCCCGCCGTATTCGGCGTGTAGCGGAACCTGACTGTGCAGGGCGTCGGCCAGCAGGCCCCGCTCCGTGTCGTAGAGGGCCACGCCGGTTTCGTCGCAGGAGGATTCGATGCCGAGAATGATCATGGGGTGGCATTTTACACGCTGCAGAGGTGCAGAACCGGCATTGGCAGGCCAGCGGAAACACGGGACGGGTTGCAACCGGCGGGTTTTTTGTCGTGCCCCCTTGCGCCGGGCCATGCGGGGTCCTTATAATTCCCGTTTTCCTTCAATTGCTTAACCGGAAGAGAGAAACCGAACATGCCAGTAGTAAAGATTCGTGAGACCGAACCCTTTGACGTCGCCCTGCGTCGTTTCAAGCGTGCCTGCGAGAAGGCGGGCATCATCGCCGAAGCGCGTCGCCGCGAGTACTACGAAAAGCCCACCTGGGCGCGCAAGCGCAAGAAGGCTGCGGCCATCAAGCGTCTGGCCAAGCGTCTGGCCCGTGAGCGCCGCCGCATGATGCAGAACCGCCGTCACTGATCACTGCCCATGTCCGAGCTGAAGCAGCGCCTCACCGAAGAGATGAAGGCCGCCATGAAGGCGGGCGACAAGGCCCGTCTTGGCGTGGTGCGCAGCATGCTGGCCGCCATCAAGCAGGTGGAAGTGGACAGCCAGAAGCAGCTGAGCGATGAGGAGATCATTGCCGTGCTGGACAAGCAGGTCAAGCAGCGGCGCGACTCCATCCAGCAGTATGCGGATGCCGGTCGGGAGGATCTGGCCGAGCAGGAACGCTACGAGATGACCGTGATTCAGGAGTTCCTGCCCCAGCCGCTCAGCGATGAGGAGATCGCCGCGCTGATCGACGAGGCCATTGCCGAAACGGGCGCGGCCGGCATGCAGGACATGGGCAAGGTGATGGGCGTGCTCAAGCCGAAGATGCAGGGCCGCGCCGACATGGGCGAGGTGAGCAAGCGGGTGCGCGCCCGTCTGGTCGGCTGATCACGCAACGGTCACAGGTTCTATAATGGAAAGCCCGCATCCGCGGGCTTTTCGCATTTGAGGGCGGCATGAAAGGCACCATTCCCCGCGACTTCATCGAGCAGCTGCTGGCGCAGACCGACATCGTGCAGGTGATCAGCCAGCGCGTGCCGCTGAAGAAAGCCGGGCGCAACTATGTGGCCCGCTGCCCCTTCCATGACGAAAAGACCCCCTCGTTCAACGTCAGCCCGCAGAAACAGTTCTACCACTGCTTCGGCTGCGGCGCCAGCGGGGACGCGATACGCTTTCTGCAGGATTACGACGGGCTCAGCTTCGTGGATGCGGTGGAGCAGCTGGCCCAGCAGGCGGGCCTCAAGGTGCCCTACCGGCAGTTGAGTCCTCAGGAGCAGGCGCGGCGCCAGCAGCAGGAAAACCTCTATGATCTGCTGTTGCGGGCGGCGCGCTTCTACCGGCACCAGCTACGGGACCATCCACAGGCCGAGCGGGCCAAGGCTTATCTGCGCCAGCGGGGTCTGACCCCCGAGATCGCCAAACAGTATTATCTGGGCTATGCCCCGCCCGGCTGGGACAGCCTGTCGGCCGAGTTTACGCCTCTTGAGCAGTACGAACAGAAACTGCTGGAGGCGGGTCTGCGCATCCGCCGCGAGGGCCATCAGGGTAGCTACGACCGTTTCCGTGATCGCATCATCTTTCCCATTCGCGACCTGCGGGGGCGGGTGCTCGGTTTCGGGGGCCGGGTACTGGGCGATGAAAAGCCCAAATACCTCAACTCTCCGGAGACACCGGTCTTCCATAAGTCGCAGGTGCTCTACGGCTTCTATGAGCTGATGCAACGGCGCGAAAAGGCGGATTTTCTCATCGTCACCGAAGGCTACATGGATGTGATTGCCCTGGCACAGCACGGCGTGGGCAATGCGGTGGCCACGCTGGGCACGGCGGTGACCGAGCAGCATCTGCAGCTGCTCTACCGTCATGTGAACCGGGTAGTGTTCAGCTTCGACGGGGATGCCGCCGGGCGCAAGGCGGCATGGAAGGCGGTGGAGCTGCTCCTGCCGCAGCTGAGCGAGCAGCAGAGCGCGCAGATACTCTTTCTGCCGCAGGGGGAGGATCCGGACTCGCTGGTGCGCAGCCAGGGGCGGGAAGGTTTTCTGCGCCGGGTGGCGGCGGCGCCGGATCTGCCCACCTTTGTGGTGACGCAGATTGAGGCGGGGCTGCCCGTGCCAGTCACCGAACAGGAGGGGCGGCGCCAGTTTCTCGCCGAGGTGACCCCGTGGATCCGTCAGGCGCGCGGCTGGTATCAGGCGGCGCTGACCGAGCAGGCCGCCGCACGGCTGGGGCTGAAGCCTTGGCAGTTGGCCAAACAGCTGGGGATTTTCGTGCCGCTGGCCGGTAATGGTGCGGGCGCTCGCTCACCCACGCCCGCGCCGCCGGTGCTGGGACTGCCGCACCGCATTCTGCGCCACCTGATGCGCGATCCTCTGCTGACCGGCGAGTTCTTCCGTCCCGAGGATCTGGAGGCGCTGCGAGGCGTGGACATGGCCGGCATGGATCTGCTGGTGGAGGCCGTGGCACGGCTGTTGCATGATCCCCGTGCGGAAGCGGTGGTGCAGCTGCTGGAAGCCCGGGGCGAGAGCGCTCTGCTCAACGCGCTGGAGGAGGCCCCGCTGGCGGCAGATGCTGGGGCGCGCAGGCAGGCCCTGACTGCGCTGGTGGAGGCGCTGCTGCGTCAGATCGCACTGGCGCAGACGGATGACCTGGAGACCCTGCTGGCCTTGAAAAAATCCCGTTAGATCATATTGTTAAGTGGCGCATGCGGCATGGGTTGCCGGTATTGTGTGTTATAATGAAAAATTCCGCGCAGCATTTCTGGTGTTACGGAACAGTGCCCGATTCCGACCCCGCTTCAGAGCATATAAAAACACGCGCGAAGAACCATCTACACGATCACGAACGCGAGAGGTTCCAACCAATCTATGGCACAGGCAACAACCCGACAGGAACGCAAACAGCAGCTGATCGATCTGATCGATCGCGCCAAGGAACTGGGCTATCTGACCTACGCGGACGTCAATGACGTCATGCCGGAAGAGGTAGAGGAGGATCAGGTCAACCAGGTGATCACCATCCTCAAGGACTTCGGCATTCCCTTTTTCGAGTCCCCCCCGGATCAGGACGAGCTGATGACCGTCGAGGGCGGCGTATTTGACGAAAAGGCCGCCGAAGCCGCCATGATTGCCCTGTCGGAGGTGGACTCCGAGTTCGGCCGTACCACTGATCCGGTGCGCATGTACATGCGCGAGATGGGGGCGGTGGAGCTGCTCAGCCGCAAGGGCGAGATCGAAATTGCCCGTCGTATCGAGGCGGCGCAGCGGGATATGATGAACGGACTGGCGCGCTACCCGCTGCTGGCCGAGCGCATTCTGGATGCCTTTGAGCGCATCGGCGAGGGCGAGGGCAAGGTGGCTGATGTCATCCAGGGCTTCTTGCGTCCGGAAGACTTCGAGGAGATTCCGGACGAAAAGCTCAACCCGGACATCGACAATGCCGAGCCCAAGGACGGACTGGATCCCAAGGAGCTGGAGGCCTTCGTCGAAAAACTGAAGAAGCTGCACACTGCCGCCGAACGGGCCGAGGCCAGGCACGGCGCCGACGACGAGAAGGCGCGCAAGAAGCGCGAGCAGGTGGTCGAGCACCTCAAGATGGCCAAGCTCACGCCCACCTTCACCAGTGCGCTGCTGGAAGAGCTCAAGGACAAGATTTCCCAGATCCGCAAGTACGAGCGCAGCATTCTGGAGCTGGCGGTCAACCAGTGCGGCGTGCCGCGCAATGACTTTCTCGAAATCTATGTGGGCAACGAAATCAACCGCGAGCTGGTGGATCTGCTGATCGAGCGCTGCCCGCAGGCGGCGGAGAAGCTGGAAGCGGCGCGGCC
Source organism: Thiotrichales bacterium (assembly GCA_027036095.1). Taxonomy (GTDB): domain Bacteria; phylum Pseudomonadota; class Gammaproteobacteria; order Thiomicrospirales; family Thiomicrospiraceae; genus Sulfurivirga. Next base: position 19,584 of record JALVTA010000169.1, read on the forward strand.
CGACATCCAGCGGGCGCAGAAGCGGCTGAAGATGATCGAAAGCCGCATGCCCATCAGCCATTTCAAGGCGCTCTACAAGAACATCTCCAAGGCGGAACAGCGCATGCGTGCTGCCAAGCGCGAGATGGTGGAGGCCAACCTGCGTCTGGTCATCTCCATCGCCAAGAAGTACACCAACCGCGGTCTGCAGTTCCTGGATCTGATCCAGGAGGGTAATATCGGTCTGATGAAGGCGGTGGACAAGTTCGAATACCGCCGCGGCTACAAGTTCTCCACCTATGCCACCTGGTGGATCCGTCAGGCCATCACCCGCTCCATTGCTGACCAGGCACGCACCATCCGCATTCCGGTGCACATGATCGAGACCATCAACAAGCTCAACCGGGTGCAGCGTCACCTGATCCAGAAGCTGGGGCGCGAGCCCACGGCCGAAGAGCTGGCTGAGGAGATGGAGATGCCGGAAGACAAGGTGCGCAAGGTGATGAAGATCGCCAAGGAGCCCATCTCCATGGAGACCCCGGTGGGGGACGACGAAGACTCCTCGCTGGGCGATTTCATCGAGGACACCAACATCCCCAACCCGGCGGAAGTGGCCGACCGCGAGGCCATGGCCGAAACGGTGCAGGCCATGCTGGACTCCCTCTCGCCGCGGGAAGCCAAGGTGCTGCGCATGCGCTTCGGTATCGACATGAACACCGACCACACCCTTGAGGAAGTGGGCAAGCAGTTTGACGTCACCCGCGAGCGCATCCGCCAGATCGAGGCCAAGGCGCTGCGCAAGCTGCGTCATCCCTCTCGGGCGGATCGGCTCAAAAGCTTTCTGGAGTGAGGCGATCCTCTGACGACAGGGCCCGCTGAAGCGGGCCTTTTCGTATCCGGAGAATGGACAGGGCGCTGGTATAATAGCGCCCGCTTTCCTTCCGCCCCCTTAGCTCAGCGGTTAGAGCTGCCGACTCATAATCGGTAGGTCGCTGGTTCGAATCCAGCAGGGGGCAGACTTCCTGTCTTCTGTCATCGTTCAGGCCGGCTCGAACAGGGCCATGACTTCCGTATGCAGTGTGTGCGGGAACATGTCCATCAGCTGCACCCGCAGCAGGCGCCAGCCGTTGTCACGCAGGTGCACGCTGTCGCGCACGAAGGTGGCCGGGTTGCAGGAGACATACACCACCCGCCGTGCCGATTTGGGCTTGAGCCAGCGGCACACGGCCTCGGCACCGTCACGCCCCGGATCAAGCAGCACCAGATCATGATGTGCCTGTGACCAGTGCTGATTCTGCGGCGGTTCAAACAGATTGGCGGTTTCGAAACGGATGTTTTTCAGGCCGTTGGCGTCGGCGTTGAGGCGGGCAAGCTCCACAGACTGCATTACACCTTCTACGCCGGTGACCATGCCGGCCCGGCGTGCCAGCGGCAGGGAAAAGTTGCCAATGCCGCAGAACAGGTCTAGCACCTTATCGTCGGCGTGGGGTGCGAGCCACTCCAGTGCCTGATGCACCATCCATTCATTGATGTGGCGGTTGGCCTGAATGAATCCGGCCGGTGAAAAGTGCAACCGCAGCCCATCCACTTCATACCATGGGCGCTGATCAGTGGCCTGATCAGACCAGAAAATGCCGTTGTCTGCGGCCACGCCGGTCCACTGCTGCGGTTTGCGGCCCAGCATGTCCTTCAGCTGCCCGCGTCGCGCCTGCCAGGCGGCGTTGAGCGGCGCTTCCAGCAGCGGGCAGCTGTCGATGTCCACGATGGCATGACTGCTGCGGGCGCGAAATCCCAGTGCAGCGACACCTTTGTACCGCTGGCCATGAAAGCGGGCGCGGCGGCGGTAGCCGGTGTCCGGGCCGGTGACTGGAGCAGGCCACTCAATGTTGTCCACATTCCAGTGACGCGCCAGATTCATGCGCAGGTTGTGGAGTTTCCAACGGCGCTGGGCGTCGGGGAAAAGGTGCTGCAGCTGACAGCCGCCGCACTGGCCATAATGGGGGCAGAAGGGGGTGACGCGGTCGGGGGAGGGCTGCAGAATCTCCACCAGCCGCGCTTCGATCAGGCGGCGCCGGCGGCCGTTTTCCCGTGCGCGCACCGCATCGCCCGGCACGGCGCCGGCGACGAACACGGCCCGCCCGTCGTGGCGTCCGACGCCACGGCCGTCATGGGTCAGGCCGGTAATTTCCAGCTGGAAATCAGCCATGCTTCCGACCCGCCAGCAACGCCCAGCCGTCCTGGGTGTCGGCCAGCGCCAGATCCACTCCGCAAGCACGGTAGGTGTCGATCAGGGCGGCGGCCTGTTCTGTCAGCAGGCCGGAGAGGATCAGTGTGCCGCCCGGGCGCAGGTGTGCGCACAGGGTGGGGGCCAGCTGCCGCAACGGGCCGGAGAGAATGTTGGCCATGAGTAGATCGGCAGGCGGCGGCGGGGCGGCCTCGAAGTCATTGACCAGCCGCAGATCCAGTGTCACCCGGTTGCGCTCGGCGTTGGCGCGGCTGGCGGTGATCGCCTGTGGGTCGATGTCGGTGCCGTGCACGGCGCTGGCGCCCAGTCTGGCAGCGGCGATGGCCAGCACGCCGGAACCGGTGCCATAGTCGATGACCCGTTGTCCAATGGGAGGGTGGGCGTCCAGCCAGTGGAGGCACATGGCCGTGGTCGGATGGGTGCCGGTGCCGAAGGCCATGCCGGGGTCGAGCAGCAGGTTGACCGCTTCCGGCTCCGGGGGTTGGCACCAGCTGGGTACGATCCACAGGCGGCGACCGAAGCGCATGGGCTGGAACTGATCCATCCAGGCACGCACCCAGTCCTTGTCCTCAAGGATCTCTACCTTGAACTGCCCGGCCTTCAGCTGGGGCAGCGCGGCCACCAGCTGGCGCACCACCGCTTCGCCGTCGGTGTCCGCCTCGAACAGGCCGGTGACGCGGGTGTCGGCCCACAGAGGCGTGGTGCCCAGCTCCGGCTCGAAGATTTCCTCCTGTCCGCCCTCGGCCTGGGTGACCGACAGAGCGCCTGTGCTCATCAGGGCTTCGTAGAGGGGCTCGACCAGCGCCTCGGGCACGGTGGTGGTGATCTGTATCCAGCTCATGCGAACATCTCCCGCAGGCGGGCAAGAAGGGGGGCGCGAAAGGGTTCCGGCAGGCGGCCCAGCTTCCTGGCCAGTCGCTTTTTGGACAGGGCGCGCAGTTGATCAAGGGCGATCTCCCCCTGCTTGTTGGCAAACACGACAGGCTGCCGGGTAGGCCACGCTTTGCAGGTGCGCGTCATGGGTGCGGCAATGACCGTGTTGAGATGTCTGTTCATCTCATCCGGAGAAAGAATGACGCAGGGGCGAGTCTTGGCGATTTCTGAGCCGATGATGGGATCAAGGGTGACCAGCCAGATGTCGAAGCGGCTTACCATGTCTCATCCTGCTGCCAGAGGTCATCTTCCGCCGACTCAAGCCATGCCTGCTCCTCTTCGGTCGGCACAGTGGGCGGATTTTTGCGGAAAGCTTCATCCCAGCCGGCTCGAGGTGACCTGCAGGGGCGCAGAATGATGCTGTCCCCCCGTACTTCCAGCTCGGCGCTGTCCTGCCAGCCCACCTGCTGCAGAATGGCCTTGGGGATGCGCACGCCCTTGGAATTACCGATGGTGATGAGTTTGACCTGCATGGCGCTCTCGCTTCAATAAATGAAATTACATTGTAATTACTTGTGGCGATACGGGGAAGAAAAAGCGCCCCGAAGGGCGCTGCGGTCAGATGAGGTGTTCCAGACGATATTCCAGATAGTGGATGTTCTGCCCGCCCTCGCGGAAGCCGCCGTCGGCCATGATCTCCCGTTGCAGGAAGATGTTGGTGTCGATGCCGAGGATGACCAGTTCGTTGAGGGCATGCTGCATGCGGGCGATGGCCACGTCCCGGTTCTCGCCCCAAGTGATCAGCTTGCCGATCATGGAGTCGTAGTGGGGCGGCACGGTGTAGCCGGTGTAGATATGGCTGTCCCAACGCACGCCGGGGCCGCCGGGCAGGTGCAGCCGCTCGATTTTGCCCGGTGAGGGCATGAAGTTCTTTGCTGGATTCTCCGCATTGATGCGGCACTCGATGGCGTGGCCGCGCAGCTGCACGTCCTCCTGCCGGATGGAGAGCGGCTTGCCCATGGCGATCTCGATCTGGGCGCGGACCAGATCGATGCCGGTGACCTGTTCGGTGACCGGATGCTCCACCTGCAGGCGGGTGTTCATTTCGATGAAGTAGAACTCGCCGTTCTCATAGAGGAACTCGAAGGTGCCGGCGCCCCGGTAGCCGATGTCCAGACAGGCCTTGACGCAGGCCGCGCCGATGCGCTGGCGCTGTTCTTCGGTGATGCCGGGGGCGGGCGCCTCTTCCACCACCTTCTGGTGACGCCGCTGCATGGAGCAGTCCCGCTCGCCCAGATGAATGGCGTTGCCCTGACCGTCGGCCAGCACCTGAATCTCGATGTGGCGGGGGTTCTCAAGGAACTTTTCCATGTAGACCTCGGCGTTGCCAAAGGCGGCCGCCGCCTCGGTCTTGGTCATCTGGATGGCCTTGATCAGGTTGGATTCAGTGTGCACCACGCGCATGCCGCGCCCGCCACCGCCGCCGGAGGCCTTGATGATGACCGGGTAGCCGATCTCGCGGGCGATGCGCTTGTTTTCCTCATCGTCATCACTCAGCGGACCGCCGGAGCCGGGCACAGTGGGCACGCCGGCGGCCTGCATGGCCTTGATGGCGGAGACCTTGTCGCCCATCAGGCGGATGGTCTCCGGCCTGGGGCCGATGAAGATGAAGCCGGAATTCTCCACCTTCTCGGCGAAGTCGGCGTTCTCGGACAGGAAGCCGTAGCCGGGGTGGATGGCCTCGGCGTCGGTGACTTCCGCCGCGGCGATGATGGCCGGCTGGTTCAGGTAGCTGTCGGTGGAGAGGGCCGGGCCGATGCAGACGGACTCGTCCGCCATCAGCACATGCTTGAGGTCCCGGTCGGCCTCGGAGTGGACGGCGACGGTGCGGATGCCCATCTCTCGGCAGGCGCGCAGCACCCGCAGGGCGATTTCGCCACGGTTGGCGATCAGCACTTTCTCGATCATGGTGGCTTAATCCTGTTCGATGACAAACAGCGGCTGGCCAAACTCAACCGGTTCGGCGTTCTGCACCAGAATCTTCCTGATGGTGCCGGAGACTTCCGCCTCGATGGGGTTCATGATCTTCATCGCCTCGATGATGCACAGGGTGTCGCCCACGTTCACATGGTCACCCACCTGCACGAAGGGGTCGGCATCCGGCGCCGGTGCGGCATAGAAGGTGCCCACCATGGGGGATTTGACCACAAAGCCGCTTTCCTCGGCGGCGTCGTTCTTCGCCGGCACGGGGGCGGGGTTGTCTGCGGCCGGGGTGGCGGCTGCAGG
>JALVTA010000170.1 GCA_027036095.1 Thiotrichales bacterium
TGGAGACTTCCCTGTTTGCACAGGGCATCCGTCCGGCCATCAACGCGGGTCTGTCCGTTTCCCGTGTAGGGGGTGCGGCCCAGACCAAGGTCATCAAGAAGCTGGGTGGCGGTGTGCGTCTGGACCTGGCGCAGTACCGCGAGCTGGCGGCCTTCGCCCAGTTTGCTTCCGACCTGGATGCGGCCACCCGTGCCCAGCTGGAGCGCGGTAAGCGTGTTACCGAGCTGATGAAGCAGCCGCAGTATGCTCCGCTGTCCATCGGTGAGATGGCCGCGTCCCTGTATGCCGCCAACGAAGGTTTCCTGGACGATGTGCCTGTTGAGAAGGTGGGCGAGTTCGAGAAGGCCCTGCACGCTTTCCTGAACAGCAACTACGCCGACCTGATGGCTAAACTCAACGAGACTGGCGACTGGAACGACGAGATCGAAGCGGAACTGCGCAAGGCGATCGAGGAATTCAAGGCCAACGGTGTCTACTAAGAGGGTTTAGCCATGGCAGGTGCAAGCAAGGAAATCCGGGGTAAGATCAATTCGATCAAGAATACCCAGAAGATCACCAAAGCCATGGAGATGGTGGCGGCGGCCAAGATGCGTCGTGCACAGACGCGCATGGAGGCTACCCGCCCCTATGTGGACAAGCTCAAGCGCGTGCTGGGCCATGTGGCCAGTGCGCACCCTGAGTATAAGCACCCCTATACCCAGGCAAGTGAGGAGAAGAAGATCGGCCTGCTGGTGATCTCTTCCGATCGCGGCTTGTGTGGTGGTCTGAACAACAACCTCTTCCGTAGATGCATCCAGCAGATCAAGGCCTGGCAGGAAGGTGGCGCCGAAGTGAAGCTGGCGCTGATCGGCCGCAAGGCGGAGACCTTCTTCAAGCATGTGGGCGGCGATGTGGTCGCCTCCGCAGTGGATCTGGGCGACGCCCCTCATCTTGAGGACCTGCTCGGATCCATTCGCGTGATGCTTGACATGCTCGACAACGGTGAGCTGGACGCGCTTTACATCGCGTCCAACGAATTCGTCAACACCATGACGCAGAAGCCGAAGATCGAGCAGCTGGTTCCGGCACAGCCTGCCGAGGCCACCGAGAAGAAGCCGGTCTACTGGGACTACATCTACGAGCCCGATGCCAAGACCGCACTGGATATGCTGATGAAGCGCTATATCGAAGGTCTGGTCTACGGCGCTGTCGTGGAAAACGCGGCCTGCGAGCAGTCCGCCCGCATGATCGCCATGAAGAATGCGACCGACAACGCCGGCAAGATCATCAAGGAGCTGCAGCTGGCCTACAACAAGGCCCGTCAGGCTGCCATCACTCAGGAGATCTCCGAGATCGTATCCGGTGCTGCGGCGATTGAAGGCTGAGGTTAGGAACTAACAAAGGTATACAGTCATGAGTGGAAAAATCGTACAAATCATCGGGCCGGTTATCGACGTGGAATTCCACGACGACAAGCTGCCCAACATCTATGACGCTCTGGTGGTGGATGAAGCCAATCTGACGCTGGAAGTGCAGCAGCAGATCGGTGACAAGACCGTACGTGCCATTGCGCTGGGTCCGTCCGACGGTCTCAAGCGCGGCATGTCCGTCACCAACACCGGTGAGCCCATCTCCGTACCCGTGGGCAAGGCCACGCTGGGCCGTATCTTCGACGTACTGGGCAACCCCATCGACCACGCCGGTCCGGTGGAAGCCGAGGAGAAGTGGGTCATTCACCGCAAGGCGCCCGCGTTTGACGAACTGGCTCCGGCGACCGAGCTGCTGGAAACCGGCGTCAAGGTCATCGACTTGGTATGCCCCTTCGCCAAGGGCGGTAAGGTCGGCCTGTTCGGCGGTGCCGGTGTGGGCAAGACCGTAAACATGATGGAGCTGATCCGCAACATCGCCATCGAGCACAGCGGCTATTCCGTCTTCACCGGTGTGGGTGAGCGTACCCGTGAGGGTAACGACTTCTACCACGAGATGCAGGAATCCAACGTTCTGGACAAGGTGGCGCTGGTTTACGGCCAGATGAACGAGCCGCCGGGCAACCGTCTGCGTGTCGCCCTGACCGGTCTGACCATGGCGGAGTACTTCCGTGATGAAGGCCGCGACGTGCTGCTGTTCATCGACAATATCTACCGCTACACCCTGGCAGGTACCGAGGTATCCGCCCTGCTGGGCCGCATGCCTTCTGCGGTAGGTTACCAGCCCAACCTGGCTGAAGAGATGGGTATGGTGCAGGAGCGCATTACCTCCACCAAGAAGGGCTCCATCACTTCCGTTCAGGCGGTGTACGTTCCGGCGGACGACTTGACCGACCCGTCTCCGGCCACCACCTTCGCCCACCTGGACGCGACAGTGGTTCTGAACCGTGCCATCGCCGAGATGGGTATCTACCCGGCCATCGATCCGCTGGATTCCACCTCCCGTCAGCTGGATCCGCAGGTGGTCGGTCAGGAGCACTATGAGATCGCCCGTGAGGTGCAACGCACCCTGCAGCGCTACAAGGAGCTGCGTGACATCATCGCCATTCTGGGCATGGACGAGCTGTCCGAGGAAGACCGTCTGACCGTGGCGCGTGCCCGTAAGATTCAGCGCTTCCTGTCCCAGCCCTATCACGTGGCCGAGGTATTCACCGGTCAGCCCGGTGTGTATGTACCGCTGAAGGAAACGCTGCGCGGCTTCAAGATGATCCTCTCCGGCGAGCTGGACGATCTGCCCGAGCAGGCGTTCCTGTACGTCGGTGGCATTGACGAGGCGATCGAGAAAGGGCAGAAGCTCAAAGAAAAGGGGTAATCAGTCATGGCAGCAACGATCCAGGTAGACATCGTTAGCGCGGAACAGCAGCTTTTCTCCGGAAAGGCCAATGAAGTGTTCGCGCTGGCTGCCGAGGGTGAGGTGGGCATTCTGCCTCACCACACTCAGTTCCTGTCCACCCTCAAGCCGGGGCTTGTGCGCATCGTAAGCGGTGACGAAGAGGAGCACTTCTTCGTCGCCGGCGGTGTGCTGGAGGTTCAGCCGGAAGTGGTCACCATTCTGGCGGACTCTGCCCTGCGCGCCGAGGATCTGGACGAAGCCCGTGCGCTTGAGGCCAAGCAGCGCGCCGAGGAAGCCATGCAGAAGGCGCAGTCTGAAATCGACTTCGCCAAGGCGGAATCGGAGCTGGCCGAGGCCGTTGCACAGCTGGAAGCCATTACCAAGCTGCGCGAGCGTCTGAGCAAGCAGGGACTGACGCACTGATTCCCCAAGGGATCGACAGCCTTGAGAAAAGCGCCTTCGGGCGCTTTTTTCGTATGAAGCCGTCATACTTTTTTCAGCATTTGCTGATATGAAGCTGCTAATCTGAAACCGTCTCCGAATGGAGGCATCATGCTGTATTTGTTGAGGCGCCGGAGGGCGCCTCTTTTTTATGGCGCTAAAATATGGGCGTTTTCACTTCGGAGGATGTCCCATGCTCAAGGCAATCGTGCTGGCGGCCGGCAAGGGTACGCGCATGAAATCCCGTCTGCCCAAGGTGCTGCAGCCGCTGGCGGGCCGACCCATGCTCACCTATGTGCTGGAGGCGGCCGAGGCGGTCCCTGTGGATGAGACCCTTGTGGTGATTGGCCATGGTGCGGACCAGGTTCGTCAGGCCATTAAGGCCCCGGTCACCTGGGTTGAGCAGTCCGAGCAGCACGGGACGGGTCACGCCGTGGCTCAGACGCTGGGGCATCTGGCCGATGAGGATGTGGCCCTGATTCTCTATGGCGATGTGCCTCTCGTAAGGGCCGAAACCCTGCGGGACCTCGTCCGGCTGGTGGATGAGGCGCACCCGCTGGCACTGCTGACGGTTACATTGGAGGACCCCACCGGATATGGACGCATTGTGCGCGACCGGCATCATCAGGTGGTGCGCATTGTTGAGCATAAGGATGCTACGCCCGAAGAACTGGCCATCCGTGAAGTGAATACCGGCATGATGGCCGTGCGCGGTGCGCAGTTGAAGCAGTGGATTGAGCGGCTGGACAGCAACAACGCCCAGGGTGAGTACTACCTGACGGATATTGTCGGCTTCTGCGTGGCGGACGGATTCGAGATTCACACAGCCACCACGGACGATCCTCTGGAAACGCTGGGTGTGAACGACAGGCTGCAGCTGGCGGCGTTGGAGCGTGCCTTTCAGCGCCGGCAGGTAGAACGGCTGATGCGCGATGGGGTGACGGTGATCGATCCCGCTCGGGTGGACATTCGCGGTGTGGTGACGGCGGGTCAGGATGTGACGCTGGATGTGGGCGTGATTCTGGAAGGCTCCGTGCATCTTGGAGATGGTGTTACGGTAGGTGCCTACAGCGTACTGAAGAATGTGGTGGTGGAGTCGGACAGTGAAATCCGTCCATTCACCCATGCAGAAGGGGTACGCATCGGCAAGAACTGTCAGATCGGCCCCTATGCCCGTCTGCGCCCCGGCACGGAGCTGGCCGAGCAGGTACGCGTGGGCAACTTCGTGGAGATCAAGAATGCGCAGGTGGCCGCAGGCAGTAAGATCAACCATCTGGCCTATGTGGGCGATGCCACCGTTGGCCGCGAGGTGAACATCGGTGCCGGGGTGATCACCTGCAATTACGATGGCGCCAACAAGCACCGCACCGTCATCGGAGATAACGCCTTCATCGGCTCGGACACCCAGTTGGTGGCGCCGGTGGAGGTGGGTGCCGGGGCCACCATTGGTGCCGGCTCAACAATCACGAAAGACGCACCAGCCGGTGAGCTGACCCTGTCGCGGGCGAAACAGGTGACCATCAAGGGCTGGCAACGGCCCCGCAAGGACAATTGATGGAAAGTGCTCTGACGGCCTCGCAGTTTGACTGCCTGCAGCGGGTGCTTCAGCAGTCGGGCTGGCATCTGGTTGCCACCGACGGGGGACAGAATAACTTTGTCGGCTGGGAGGCGCACCTGCGCTACGAAAAAGACGGCGCCATACTGACCCTGATTCAGGGCGAACGGGCCGGACAAGCCTATTATGACTATGAAGCCAACCCCAAAGCGTTGATGCAGCTGCAGCCGCTGCTTGCACAATGTCCTCCATGAGAGAAAAGCTGTCTGCCTGGATCCGCCTGATGCGGCTGGACCGCCCGGTGGGCATCTGGCTGGTGCTGTGGCCGGCGCTGTGGGCGCTGTGGCTGGGTGCCGGTGGCATGCCGGACGGCTGGATACTGTTCGTGTTTATCGCCGGTGCGGTGCTGATGCGCTCAGCCGGCTGTGTCATCAATGACTACGCCGACCGCCATTTCGATCCACATGTGAAGCGTACCTGCACGCGCCCGCTGGCCTGTGGCGAAGTGAGCCCGAAAGAGGCGCTGGTGCTGTTCGTGGCACTGTGCCTGCTGGCCTTTACACTGGTGCTGACGCTCAACCGGGCCACCGTGCTGTGGTCACTGGGGG
>JALVTA010000171.1 GCA_027036095.1 Thiotrichales bacterium
GTCTTCGCGCTCGGCCGGGGATGCCTCCCCCGCGAACAGCCGTTTCAGTCGTTCAAGCATCGGGCCTCCGGTTCCAACAATCGGCTACACTACCCCCATGACGCATTCAAAGCCAAATGCGCCGCTGCTCTATCTCGGGGATGCGCTGGCCGCATACGGCTTCGGCAACGACCACCCCTTCGGGCCGGATCGCATGGCTGCCTTTCGGGCCGAGGCCGAGCGGCGCGGCCTGCTGGAGCATGTGCACATCATGCCGCCGGTGATGGCGGAGGCGGCAGCAATCGGTCGTTTTCATACCCAAGATTATATCGAACGGGTCAAGAAGCTGTCGAAAACCGGCGAGGGCTTTCTCGATCAGGGCGATACACCGGCGTTTGTCGGCATGTTCGAGGCTGCATCCACGGTGGCCGGCTCGGTGCTTGATGCCGCGAACCGGCTGATGCACGGCGAGGCAAAACGCGCCTTCGTGCCGATTGCCGGGCTGCACCATGCCCGTCGTGACGGTGCGGCGGGCTTTTGCGTGTTCAACGACTGTGGCATCGTCATCGAGCATCTGAAGCAGGTGCACGGGCTTGCGCGCATCGCCTATGTGGATATCGACATCATGGCGACGGCGTGTTTTATGACTTCGAGGACGATGCCTCGGTCTGGATCGCCGACATCCACGAGGACGGCCGCTTTCTCTACCCGGGCAGTGGCTCTGGTAATGAGCGCGGCAAGGGCGCGGCCGAGGGCACGAAGTTGAACCTGCCGCTAAGGCCGGGAGCCACCGATGCCGATTTCCTGCACGTCTGGGCCGAGGTCGAGCGGCACTTGGACCAGGCTGCCCCCGAGTTCATCGTCTTCCAGTGCGGCGCGGATTCGCTGGCCAATGATCCAATCACCCACCTGCGGCTCTCGCCCGCGGCCCATGTCCATGCGGCTTCGCGACTATGCGCGCTGGCGGATAAATATGCCGAGGGGCGCCTCCTTGCCCTCGGTGGCGGCGGCTACAATCGCGCCAACCTTGCGGCTGCCTGGTGTGCGGTGGTTGAGGCGCTTATCCACCCGAGCCCGAGGCCCACGGCGTTGGCGGCGAGGTCGCCCCATTCGCCGTAGCGGTTCACGTAGGGCTGAATCAGTTCGATGCCGCCACTCCAGCACAGGTAGAACAGGAAGATGGCCCAGAGATGCCTCGGGCTCGGGTGGATA
>JALVTA010000172.1 GCA_027036095.1 Thiotrichales bacterium
ATACTGTATGGTGGGAGTGCTCCGGCAGTGAGGAGTTTGTTGAACTCCTGCGCGACAGAGTCGTAGTCTACAAGTACGATCTTCTCTGGGTTGTTTTGCAACAGTTCTTGAAGTTCGTTGGTATCGTAAACAATATCTTGAGCTTGTGGATCACGTTTTTGCCATCGCTCTATCGTATCACTGTTTGTAGAAAATATGATCCTTTTCACTTTACCGCTCCGTGAACATATACTCTTTGCTTTTGAGAATAGGCTTGAGTATATACTGCATGATGGTCTTTTTACCTGTGACTATATCCACTTTTACCGTCATACCCGGGATAATCTTGAGTGGATTTTCTTTAGTCCCCAGATAGTTCTTGTCCGTTTCGACATAGATAAGGTAGTAGGTTCTGTCTTTTTTGTCCGTAATCGTATCTGGCGAGATCTTGACGACTTTTCCTTCCAGGCCACCATAGATGGAGTAGTCGTAGGCCGATACTTTGACTTTCGCTTTGGCTCCCGGATGGATGAAAGCGATATCTTTAGGCTTGATCTTGATCTCGAGATAAAGTTTTTCATTTGTCGGGACGATCTCGACAAGATCGGCTCCGGGTTTGACGACACCGCCTATCGTGTGCACATAAAGTTTTTGGATGATACCATCGACAGGTGAGGTGACGATGGTTCGGCGTACCTGATCGTTGTATGCCTGCTGTTGTGCCTCTATACGCTCTAACTCCGCTACAGTCTTGTTGAGCTCTTCGCGTGCTTTGTTGAGGAAAGCCTGCTTTGCTTCAGTACGCTTGTCTCTATACTCTTCTATAGCATGCTTTAGTCTTGGTATGGAGAGTTTTGCTGCCTGAATCTTGTTGAGGATCTCGCTCTCTTCGCGCTTCAACTTGAGGAAATCGACTTTCGATTTCACTCCCTGTTCGACCATAGGCTTGGTCATTGCGATCTCCTCCTGAACATATTCCAGAGACTTTTGCAATGTTTTGACTTTCGCTTTTGCCTCTTTGACTTCCTGCTTTTTTTGCTCTATCTGCTGGACAAGACTTCTATCTTGAGCCTCTTGCTGGAGTTTTCTTGAATCATAAAGTTGTTTCTCTTTGAGTATCTGCTGATAAAGACGACGGTCTTTGACTTGCGGGATGACAAATGGTTTGCCGCTCACTTCCGCTTCAAGACGGAGCTTTCGTGCATAGA
>JALVTA010000173.1 GCA_027036095.1 Thiotrichales bacterium
GTCTCCTGCAGCTCGCTTTCCAGCGAACGGATGCTGGTGTAGTAGAAGAAATAGGCAATGGTCAGCGCCCCCATGAAGGTGCCCACAAAGAACACCACGGCCAAGCGCTGCAGGATGGTCAGCCTCGAAAACATAAAACCCCCACTTCAACCTTATTTATTGTTTTTAAACAGGAGAAAGTAAGGCCCCCGTTCTCTATCGACACAGCATTAACCATGCCACAATTACGCTTATAACACAGAGGGGAAAAGAAGGCCGGTCATCTGACCGGCCAATTGATCTGAAGCATGAAAGAGCCGGCACAAGGCCGGCAGGGCTTATCTGCCCAGCGAGACGTGATAGTGCGGGTCTTCGGAGATATTGACCTCAACCAGATCCTTCGCTTCGGTCAACAGTTCGCGGCATTCCGGGCTCAAGTGACGCAGCACCAGCTTCTTGCCCAGCTTTTTGTATTTGCGCGTCAGCTTGTCAATGGCTTCTACGCCGGTGTGGTCATAGACGCGCGAGTGCTGAAAGTCGATGACCACGCAGTCCGGATCCTCTTCAGGGCGGAACTGTTCGATGAAGTTCTGCGCCGAGGCGAAGAATAGCGGGCCGTAGGGCTTGTAGATGCGCACCTTTTTGCCCTCATGGTCCTCATCCCGCACCTCCATGACAATGCGCTGGGCGTGCTGCCAGGTGAATACCAGCGCCGAGACGATGACGCCGGCCACCACCGCCACGGCCAGATCGAACACCACCGTCAGCACCGTCACCAGCACCACCACGAAGGCGTCATATTTGCTCACCCCGCGCAGGATATTGAGGGTGGACCAGTCGATGGTGGCGATGACCACCACGAACATCAGCCCCACCAGCGCCGCCACCGGCACCATCTCCATGTAGTCGGACAGAGCCAGAATGATGGCCAGCAGACCCAGCGAGGCGGTAATGCCGGACAGCCGCCCGCGTCCGCCGGAGCTGATGTTGATCAGAGACTGGCCGATGAGCGCACAGCCGCCCATGGTAGAGCAGGCACCCGCCAGCACATTGGCCGAACCCAGCGCCTTGCACTCCCGGTTGGCCTGCCCGCGGCTACCGGTCAGATCATCAATGAGCGTCATGGTCAGCAGTGATTCGGTCGTGCCCACGATGGTGAGAATGATCGCGTAGGGCAGCACGATCATCAGACTCTCCCAGGTGTAG
>JALVTA010000174.1 GCA_027036095.1 Thiotrichales bacterium
GCTTGCCCGGCTGCCAGCTGGTGCCGCCCAGGGTCACGCCGTGATAGAGGGTGACATCATCGCCGATTTCCGCCGTCTCGCCGATGACCACGCCCATGCCGTGGTCGATGAAGAAGCGGCGGCCGATCTTCGCCCCCGGGTGGATCTCGATGCCGGTGAGCCAGCGGGCCAGCGTGGACAGCCAGCGGGCCAGCCACTTGAAGTTGCGCTGCCACAGCCAGTGGTTGAGCCGGTGCCACAGCACCGCATGCACCCCCGGATAGGTGGTCAGCACTTCGAAGGTGGTGCGTGCCGCCGGGTCCCGGTCAAACACGCAGCGGATGTCTTCGCGAATTCGTTCCCACATGATCAATTCAGTCCAGTACGCCCAGTTTGCGCTGACAGGCACGGAAAATGCCGCGCAGAATGTCCACTTCCTTCTGATTCAGCCCAGCGCGGTGGAACAGCTTGCGCATGCGCCGGCGAAAATGCTCATTCTGCTTCGGGTCCATGAACTCCACCTGCTCCAGCAGGGTGAACAGATGGTCGTAGAAGCCTTCCATCACCTCGGCGCTGACCCTTGGCGCCCCTTCGAAGGTGCTGCTGACCGGCTTTTCATTCCCCAGCCAGCACTGATACACCTCCCAGGCCACCACCTGCACCGCTGCGGCCAGATTCAGCGAGCTGCATGCCGGGTTGGTGGGAATGTGCAGCAGCGCGTGGCACAGGTCCAGCTCTCCGTTGGTGAGGCCGGACTTCTCCCGTCCGAACACCAGTGCCACCTGCCCGCCCTCCTGCGCCCGGGCAAAGGCAAGTGCGGCCGCCTCATCCACCGGCAGCTGCGGCCAGCGGCTGGAGCGCATCCGCGCGCTGGCACCCAGCACCAGCGAGCAGGGTGCGATGGCCGATTCAAGAGCGTCATGCACCTCGGCCTGCTGCAGCACATCCAGCGCCGAGGTGGCCCGCACGCGCGCCTGCTCGCCGGCCCAGTCCGCCGGGGGATTGACCAGCGCCAGACGGCACAGGCCCATGTTCTTCATGGCCCGCGCCACCCCGCCGATGTTGCCCGGATGGGAGGGCTCCACCAGCACGATCCGCAGCCTTGAAAGCTGCGGATCGTCACAGTGATTGTCCGGCCGGCCGGCTGTTTCCATGCTGCACTCCTTCAAAGCCCCTTGTCCGCCATGCCCGTGGGGTATAATTCTGCGCCCGAAATTCAACGTCAGGAATCCCATGCATCCCTATCTGAACATCGCCATCCGGGCGGCCGAAAAGGCCGGCGGCCTGCTGCGCCGCTACTTTGACGACCTCGACCGCCTGAACGTGGAGCAGAAGGCCTACAACGACTTTGTCTCCGAGGCGGACCGCGAGGCCGAGCGGGCCATCGTGGACACCATCGAGAAGTATTACCCGAAGCACAGCATTATAGCGGAGGAGGGTCACGGCCGACGGGTGCAGAACGCCGAGGCGGAGTGGATCATCGACCCGCTGGACGGCACCACCAATTTCCTGCACGGCTTCCCCCACTTCGCCGTCTCCATCGCCATCCGCGTCAAAGGGCGACTGGCACACGCCGTCATCTACGACCCGATCCGGAACGAGCTGTTCACCGCCACCCGGGGTGAAGGCGCACGGCTCAACAACCGGCGCATCCGCGTCAGCGAGACACGGCGGCTGGAGCACGCGCTGCTGGCCACCGGCATTCCTTACCGGGAGTTCGACTTCGTAGACAGCTACATGGCCAGCCTGCGCCACTTCATGATGCACACATCAGGCATCCGCCGCCCCG
The DNA here is from genome assembly GCA_027036095.1 of Thiotrichales bacterium. Classification (GTDB taxonomy): domain Bacteria; phylum Pseudomonadota; class Gammaproteobacteria; order Thiomicrospirales; family Thiomicrospiraceae; genus Sulfurivirga. The sequence continues at coordinate 1,769 of JALVTA010000174.1, forward strand.
GCTCCGCCGCGCTGGACCTGGCCTATGTGGCCTGCGGCCGAGTGGACGGCTACTGGGAGTTCAACCTGCGTCCGTGGGACATCGCAGCGGGTGCGCTGATCGTGCGCGAGGCCGGCGGCATCGTCACCGACTTCGCCGGAGGCGAGAACTTCCTCAAGTCCGGCAACATTCTGGCAGCCAACCCGGCCATTATCCGCGAGATGGCCAAGGTGATCGCCCGCACCATTCCGCAGGAATACCGCACCTGACCCGGCGGGCCGCCGGACACGGCCGCGCGCCCGCAAAGGCGGGCTCCGCACGGGGTCTCCCCCATTTTTGCCCAACGCCTGTCTGACGCACCTGCGGCATGCCGGAAAATGCCCGCTCCGTGACCCTTTTCCTCCCCGCAGCGCCCGCTGAACGGGGCCTCCCCCATTTTTGCCAACTGCCGCACAACTGCGCCGACGGCTGACCTGGAAAACGGCAGGCAATGCGTGCTCAGCCAGTTTTTCCGCCAGTGCGACCGACGCCCTGTCACTGTGTAACCCGAGCCGGGTGCCGTGTCACGCGCTGCCACTTTCGTCCCGGATGAACGGCGGCACCTGCGGCAGGAAAACCCTCAAACGGTTGTCAACCTTCTTCCGGGCAGCTCAATACTTTCGCAAGAGTGTTTCAAGCCTTTCGTCAGACTTCCCCAAGACATTCAATCGTCTAATACCCACACCTAAATCAGTGTTTATGGTCTGCAACAAGAGGAGTCCGCCATGCACCGAACGCTCATTGCCACAGCCGTGCTCGCAGCCGTATCAACCCCCGCCCTGGCCGAAGAGATGGAGGCCGTCAGCGTCACCGCCACCAAGGTGGAAACGCCGGTCAGCGAAGTGCCTCATGCCGTTGCCGTTGTGAACCGGGAAGCCGTCGAGCAGAAGGCGCCCCGCAATATCAATGATGTGCTCAAGGGCATTCCCGGAGTGACCGCCATCACCAAGAGCAACGGCTATGACAGCCGCCTGATCATCCGCGGCGCCGGGCTGAAGGCCCGCTACGGCGTGCGCGAGATCATGGTCATCGTGACGGCGTGCCCATGACCGACCCGGACAGCTTCACCCGCTTCGACTACATCGATATCGACGATCTGGACAGCCTGGAAGTGTTCAAGGGCCCCGGTTCCATCGAAGCGGCCAATGCCACCGGCGGCGTCATCTACCTGCATTCCAAGTCGGTGTTTGATGAGCGGGGCGACCGCATCAAGGCGGCCAAGGGCAGCTTCGGGAGCTATGACCTGAACGCCCGCAAGCACTTCAGCGCCGGGGCCGACGACATGTTCTCCCTCAATGAGCCGCCGCGCCTCCGACAATGACTGGCGCCAGTGGAACAAGTTTGACACCATCCAGATCAGCCTCAAGCACGGACACTTTTTCGACAATGACAGCGCGCTGGAAACGGAGCTGAGCTACACGGCAGCCAACCTGCAGCTGCCGGGCAAACTCAACCAGACCGGCTTCGATGAATACATGGACACCGGCAAGACCCGCAACGCGCCGGATGCCACCGGCAGCGCCTTTGTCAGAAGCGGGCGCTACAGCCATATCCTCTTTCTCAACAGCCGCTATGACACCCGCTTGGGCGACTGGCAGTTCCAGCCGCGCATCTATGCCAACTGGTGGGACCACTTCCACCCGGTCACCGGCGCCATCAATGTCAAGTATGACCACGTCATCGGGCTGGACCTGCCCCTGAGCCGCCGCAACACCCTGTTCGGCCACAAGGGTCAGCTGGTCGTGGGCCTCACCGGGCGGCAGGATGCTACCGACAAGAGCGAGCGCTACAAATACCGCGACTACACCACCGTCACCCACCGTGGCAAAACCCGAATCGCTCAGGTGCTTTCGGACGAGAAAGGCCCGCTGATGGAGCGCAGCGACAGTACCTCGACCCTGTTCGGCGGCTATATCCAGCAGCACCTGCAGCTGATCGACCGCCTCTCCATGGACGCCGGTGTGCGCTACGACCGGCTCAGTTTCGATGTGAGCGGCATGCAATGGGAACGCTATGACTACGCCGCCGGGAATTATGTGACCGGTGCGGGCCACTACCGCTACAGCGCCGACTACGACCTGCTCTCCCCCAAGGTCGGGCTGCTCTACAAGGCGCTGCCGGGTATAAACCTGTATGCCAACGTGAATCGGGGCCAGCAGGCGCCCACCGACAACGAGGTCTCCGCCAACTACGCTGCCGGCAAGGGAGCCGATCTGAAGGCCTCTACCAGCACCCAGTATGAAGTGGGCGCCCGATTCCGTCGCGGAAAGCTCCATGGAGAAATGGCCGCCTACCTGATCAATCTGGAGGATGAAATCGTCAAACGCTCCGATGCCAGTGGTGCCACCTACTACACCAACGCCGGCCGGACGGAAAAGAAAGGGCTTGAGCTGAGCCTCGGCTACACCCTGCTCAACGGGCTGGACGTGGGTGCCAACTGGGAAGGGCTGGACTACCGTTACCTTGACTTCAAAGACGGTCGCAGCGACTACTCCGGCAATGTCGTGCGCTTTACGCCGCAACAGCGCTGGATGCTGTATGCCGGCCACCACCACGGCCCCTGGCGGGCTCGCCTGTCCGGCCGGGGCATGGGCGCCTACTACATGGATGACAGAAACACCGAGCGCTACCCCGGCTACAACATGGTGGCCGACCTGATGGTGGGCTGGCAGCAGGGCCACCACGACCTGCAGCTGAATGTGAACAACCTGTTCGACCTGCGCTACGCAGAGGAGGCCAGCAAGGCCTGGTATGGCCGCTATAGCAAGACCAGCTATGTGCCGGGCGAGCCGCGCTACGTGCAGCTGCGTTACAAATACACCTTCTGAGAGCAGTCCGTCATGACCCGCAACCTGCTCAACTGGCCGCTGATCGGCCCTCTGCTGCGCAGCCGCATGCTGCTGGAAGGCCTGCGAAGTGCCGTGCTGCTGCTGTTTCTCTCCGCCATCGCTTTCGGCTTCATCTACCCGAAGGCGGAGGAGAACCCCTACACCACGGCCCTGTTCTGGTCGCTGTTCTGGCCCTTCTTTCTCATCACCACCATGGTGACGCTGGGACCGATGTTCTGCATGATCTGCCCTCACAGCTTCATCGGTCGCTGGCTCAACCGGGCCGGGCCGGGCAGGCTCATGCCCAACTGGCTGCGCAACCGCTGGTGGGGGCTGGGACTGCTGGTGGTCAGCTACTGGGTACCGCTCTACCTGTGGCCCGGCCTGCTGAAGAACCCGCTGGTCACCGCCAGCTACTTTCTCGCGCTGACCCTGCTGGCCTGGTTCATGTTCTAGGTAGTGCCCCTATATTGCTGTAAATTCGGATTGGCCACCGTGGCCGCCACTCGTAGGATTGGTGTTGCGAACATCAAGCTGACCAAGAGGAGCAACCACGATGGCCAAGTATGAGATTACAGTG
>JALVTA010000175.1 GCA_027036095.1 Thiotrichales bacterium
CCAGCTGACGCTCCAGCTCCCGCACGCCCGCTTCACGGGTGTAGCGTTCGATGACCGCTTCCACCGCCTCTTCGGTCACCTGCAGCTCATCCGTCCTGATCCCGTGCTGCTTGAGCTGCCGCGGCAGCAGGTGACGCAGGGCGATGTTCTTCTTCTCCATTTCCGTGTAGCCGGACAGCTGGATGATCTCCATGCGGTCCAGCAGCGGCTCCGGCATGTCCATGGAGTTGGAGGTGGCCACGAACATCACTTCGGACAGGTCGTAGTCCACTTCCAGATAGTTGTCGTTGAACGCCTTGTTCTGCTCCGGGTCCAGCACCTCCAGCAGCGCCGCGGACGGATCGCCACGGAAGTCGGCGCTCATCTTGTCCACCTCGTCCAGCAGGAACAGGGGGTTCTTCACCCCCACGCGCGCCATCTTCTGGATGATGCGCCCGGGCAGCGCGCCCAGATAGGTGCGACGGTGGCCGCGGATTTCCGCCTCGTCCCGCACGCCGCCCAGCGCCATGCGCACGAACTTGCGGTTGGTGGCTTCCGCGATGGAGCGGGCCAGCGAGGTCTTGCCCACGCCCGGCGGTCCCACCAGACAGAGGATGGGACCGTTGAGCCTGCGCACCCGCTTCTGCACCGCCAGATATTCGAGAATGCGCTCCTTGACCTTCTCCAGCCCGTAATGCTGGGCGTCCAGAATGCGTGCGGCCCGGTTGAGGTCACGGCTGATACGGGTGCGCTTCTTCCATGGCACGTCCAGCAGCCAGTCGATGTAGTTGCGCACCACGCTGGCCTCGGCGGACTGGGGTGGCATCATGCGCAGCTTCTTCAGCTCGGACAGAGCCTTCTCCTGCACCTCGTCGGGCATGCCGGCCTCGCGGATCTTCTTCTCCAAGTCGATCAGCTCGTCCTCGTCTCCTTCGCTGCGCCCCAGCTCCTTGTTGATGGCCTTGATCTTCTCGTTGAGGTAGTACTCGCGCTGGTTGCGGTCCATCTGCTGCTTGACCCGCTCAGCGATACGCTTTTCCGACTCAAGCAGGTCGATCTGCGTTTCGATCATGGCCGCCAGCTTCTCCAGCCGCGCGTTGAGGGATGACTGCTCCAGCAGCGACTGCTTGGCCTCCAGGCTCAGGTCCAGATTGG
>JALVTA010000176.1 GCA_027036095.1 Thiotrichales bacterium
CGGGAGTGCGGACAGGCCGCCGGAGGCCTGACCCCTCGTCACACCGCCCGGACCCGGCCATGGCCGGGTTTTTTCATGTCCGCCCGGATGCGGTCGGTGCGCCAGCCTGCAGAATCGGGGGAACCCCGTCTCTGGGGGGTCGGAAACGTCTCTCACTCACAAATGGTCGGGCATTTTTCCACCGCGCCTGCTGCGGCTGGAAACCGGCCCTGCAAAATCGGGGGAGACCCCGTCCGGAAGGGCGCAGAAGGACATCGGAGGCCCTTCAGGCCGGTTCTTTGCTCCATTTCCGCAGATGCGCCGAGGCGCACAGAGTGGCGCCCTGCAAAAATGGGGGAGACCCCGTCTTCAGGGCATGATCTGCTCGAAGCGGGTGAAGGCGGGGAAGCGCGCGCTTTCCACCGGCGGCATGTGGGGGCTGACGTGGCTGGCCAGCAGCAGGTGGCCGATGCCGTAGTCGGCGGCGCTTTCCAGCGCGCGCAGGTTGTCGTCAATCAGCAGCGTGCGCGCCGGCTCGAAGTCGAAATCCCGCCGGATGGCCGGCCACAGGCGGCCGTCCTCCTTGGGCAGGCCGTAATCGTGGGCGCACAGGATGGCGTCGAAGTGGCGGCCAATGGCAGTCACCTCCAGCTTCAGTGCCAGACTGTCACGGTGGGCGTTGGTCACCAGCGCCAGCCGCTTGCCCAGCGTCCGCAGCCGTTCAAGAAACCGTTCCACGCCCGGGTGAGGGCGGATCATGTGCTTCAGGTCCCGTTTGTGGGCCGCCACCGGCAGCTCGAAGACTTCGGACCAGTAGTCGGTGCAGTACCATTCCAGCGTGCCCTGTTTTGCGCTGATCTTCTCCCGCACGATGCGCTGTGCCTCGCCCAGCGGCAGGCCGTTCTTTTCCGCATACAGGCGGGGCAGGTACTCCCACCAGAAGTGCCAGTCGAAATGGAGATCCAGCAGCGTGCCGTCCATGTCCAGCAGCACGGTATCGATGGCGTCCCAGGGTGGCATGGGGGCGGTGCGCGTCATAGAATGGCCTCATGAGCAGACTGCCGCAGATTTTAAACCGTCACATCGTCGCCCGCTCGCGGCTGTTTACCGTGGAGGCGCTGGATCTGCGCTTCGGAAACGGCGTGGA
>JALVTA010000177.1 GCA_027036095.1 Thiotrichales bacterium
CCGGATCCGGAAAAAATCCTGCCCACCGCCATTCCCAGACTGGATCACCCGCACCCATGAAGGCGCTCATCAAAGCTTTTTCCCGTGTCTATCCCATGGCCAGGCGCTGGCTCAAGCGCTTTCCGGGAGGAGTGTATCCCGATTACCGAAAGGGGCTGTCTGCCCGCCATCCCTTGCAGAAAGCACCGCTGCCTGATGAGCTGATCCTGCCTCTGCAGCAGCATGTGGGCGCACCGGCCATTCCCACAGTCGAGCCGGGCCAGCGTGTGCGCAAATATGAGCAGATCGCCAAGTCGGCACCCGGCCTGTCGGTACCGTTGCATGCGCCTACTTCCGGCACCGTCAAGGCGATCGAAAAGCGCCCTCTGCCCCACCCCTCCGGTCTGCCGGACTGGTGCATCATCATTGAGCCGGACGGTCAGGACGAGGCCGGTGACATGCCCATCGCCATTCAGACGCCCGACTGCCCCGCCAGTCTCAAGGAAATGATCTGGCAGGCGGGCATTGTCGGCATGGGCGGTGCCGGTTTTCCCAGCTGGCGCAAACTACCCGATGAGCACGGCAAGATTCACACCCTGCTGGTCAATGGTGCCGAATGCGAACCCTACATCACCTGTGACGACCTGCTCATGCAGACCCGCCCGCAGGAAATTATTGCTGGCGCAGTCACCACCGCCCAATGCCTCGGGGCAGAACGCATTATCGTCGGGATTGAAGACAACAAACCGCAGGCCCTGGCGGCCATGCGCAAGGCCGCAGCAGGCACCGGCGTGGACATTCAGGCCGTGCCCACCGTCTATCCCATGGGTGGGCAGAAACAGCTGACCGAGCAGCTCACCGGCGTAGAGATCCCCGCCAAAGCCCATGCCGTGGACGTGGGCATGGTCATGTTCAACGTGGCCACCCTGGCGGCCATTCATCGCGCCGCCGAACACCATGAACCGCTCATCAGCCGACTGGTCACCGTCTCCGGCGAAGGACTGGCCGAACCCATGAATGTGGAGGCTCTCATCGGCACGCCCTTCAAAACACTGGTCGAACTGGCCAAACCCAAGAGCGAACTGAACTATCCGCTTATCATGGGCGGGCCAATGATGGGACACGAGGTCATGGACCACAAGGTGCCCGTCATCAAGACCACCAACTGCATTCTGGCCAATCCGCCTGAGCCGGTCGAACCGGCCATGCCCTGCATCCGCTGTGGCGAGTGCATGGACGCCTGCCCGGTCAATCTGCTGCCCCAGCAGATGTACTGGCATGCCCACGCTCATGAATGGGACAAGGTGGAAAAACTGCATCTGTTCGACTGCATCGAATGCGGCTGCTGCAGTTTTGTCTGCCCCAGCCATATTCCTCTGGTGCAGTACTACCGTCACGCCAAGGGCGAAATCCGCAAGCTGCGGGAAGAACAGGCTTTTCAGGAACACGCTCGCCGACGCCACGAAGCCCATCTGGCCCGTCTGGAACGGGAAAAAGCCGAGAAGGAGGCCCGCCTGAAAGCCAAGAAAGAGGCGGTCAGAAAGCAGGCCGCCGCCTCCGGTGAGAAAAAAGCCGCCACACCCAGCGCCCGCCAACGGGCCATTGAGGCGGCACGCAGACGCGCCCAGCAACAGTCCACCACGCCGGCATCAGCGGACGAAAAACGCAAGGCCGCTATGGAGGCTACGCGCAAGCGTGCCATGACCAAGGCTGGCTCAAACGAAACATCGGCAGAAGAAGCCAGCACAGACAAGAAAAAGGCCGCCATGGAGGCGGCAGAACGTCGTGCACAGCAGCTCAAGGCACAGAAAGCGTCCAAAACCGGCACCGCCGAAAGCGCGCCAGAAACCGACCCCGCAAAATCAGGAGAGGCCCCGTCCACTGAAGATCGGCGCAAGGCGGCCATGGAGGCGGCCCGCAAACGGGCCGCCGCACTGCGTGCCAGAAAAGCCAACTCAACCGAACAGGAGTCCGACTGATGAACCGCTGGCCCATGCACGGTGCCCCCTTCCTGCACGCTGACACCTCCGTGGCCAAGGTCATGATGCGGGTGCAGATCGCCTCCATCCTGCCGCTGCTGGTGCATATCTACTACTTCGGCTGGGGGATCGCCGTGCAGTGGGCGCTGGCCATGCTCACCGGTCTGGTAGTGGAATACGCCATGCTGCACCTGCGCGGTCGTCCCGTAAAGCCCTTTCTGCTGGATGGCAGCGCGGTCATCACCGTCACCGGGTTGACCTTCTGCATTCCGCCGGAAAGCCCCTGGTGGCTGATTGTCCTCGGCGTCAGCTTCGCGCTCATTTTCGGCAAACACCTGTATGGCGGGCTGGGCTTCAATCCCTTCAACCCGGCCATGCTGGGCTACGCCTTCCTGCTGGTGTCCTTTCCCGCCTACATGACCCAGTGGACGCTGCCCTCCGAGGTAAGCGGGCACACGCTCTCCCTGACCGAATCTCTGCTCAAGATCTTTACTGGCAAACTGCCCGACAGCATCATGGATCAGGTCACCGGCGCCACGCCGCTGGATCATGTCAAGACGGGGCTTACACAGGGCATCAGCGTGCCGGACACCCTGCACAACGCCAGAGTTATCTGGGATGACATCGCCGGCCATGGCTGGATCCAGTGGAATCTGGCCTTCATGCTGGGGGGGCTCTATCTGCTGTGGACCCGCACCATCCGCTGGCAGTATCCGGTGGGCTTTCTGGGCGCGCTGGGTCTGATGGCCGCCGTTTTCCATGCCATCAATCCTGATCACTACGCGCCTGCCCTGTTCCATCTGCTTTCCGGCGGCACCATGCTGGCGGCCTTTTTCATCATCACCGATCCGGTCACCGCCTCTACCACCCCACTGGGTCGTTTCATCTATGCCGCCGGCATCGGCGTACTGGTCTATGTCATTCGCACATGGGGGGGCTATCCGGACGGCATTGCCTTCGCCGTGCTGCTGATGAACATCCTCGTACCGCTGATTGATCAGTACACCCAACCGCGGGTAAAGGGGTACAGAGCATGAACCGGGAACTGCTGCAACATCTCATTCAGTCAAGTGGCAGAATGGCGCTGTTCATCGGGGTGGCAGTCGCCATTCTGGTGGGCGTGCGCCAGTGGGTGGAGCCGAAAATCGAAGCCGCACAGCAAGCGGAACTGCTGTCCAACCTGACCGAACTGCTGCCGCCCGACAGCTATGACAACGACCTGCTTCATGACACCACCACCATCACGGCGCCGGATCTTCTGGGTACGGACAAACCCGTGACCCTTTACCGCGCCCGCAGACAGGGAAAACCCGTGGCTGTGCTGTTTGAAACCATTGCCCCCGACGGTTACAGCGGCCCCATCCGCCTGTTGATTGGCATCCGTGCCGATGGCCATCTGCTGGGCGTGCGTGTGCTGGAACACCGTGAAACCCCCGGGCTGGGCGATAAAATAGAAAGGTCCAAAAGCGACTGGGTGGACAGCTTTACCGGCAGACACCTGACCGCCGCCAATGAAAGTCAGTGGGCCGTCAAAAAGGATGGCGGCATCTTCGACCAGTTTACCGGCGCCACCATCACTCCAAGGGCGGTGGTCAAGGCGGTGAAAAAGGCATTGGTCTTCTTCAATCGGAATCGGGACCGACTATGGAACTGAACCCTTCCCCACTGCAGCAGGCTCGGGAGATTTTCTACGACGGGCTGTGGCACAACAACCAGGCACTGGTGGCCCTGCTCGGCCTGTGTCCCATGCTGGCGGTCACCAACAATGCCATCAATGGGCTGGGACTGGGCGTGGCCACCCTCATCGTGCTGGTGGTCTCCAATGTGCTGGTCTCCCTCATTCGCGATTATGTACCGCGGGAAGTGCGCATTCCCATCTTCATCGGCATTATTGCCACGGCTGTGACCATTATCGACATGCTGATGGCCGCCTATGTGCATGAACTGCACAAGCTGCTGGGCATCTTCGTGCCGCTCATCGTCACCAACTGTGTCATTCTCGGACGTGCCGAAGCCTTTGCTTCCAAAAACCCCGTCTGGGCCTCGGCGCTGGACGGACTGGCCATGGGGCTGGGCTTTCTGATTGTGCTGGTGGTGTTGGGTGGCCTGCGGGAATTGCTGGCACAGGGCACCCTGTTCGATCAGGCCTTCCTCATGTTCGGTCAACAGGCCAGGGACTGGACGCTGCACCTGTTTGACGGCGGCATCCTGCTGGCTGCCCTGCCGCCGGGCGCCTTCATCGGCCTCGGCCTTCTGGTGGCTGGCAAGAACTGGCTGGAACTGCGCCGTCAGTCCAGACTCCAACGCATTCCCGTCGAGACCGCCCATGAACCAGCATAAGGGAACATCCGAAAACCGTCGTGAGCCCGTCGAGCGCAAGGCGCACGGCGCGCAGCGACCGAGACATATCAAGAAGATAGGCGAGGAAGCGAGCACCGCGCAACGCAGCGATCGGCGGGCGCAACAGGTTGTCGGACGTTCCCGTAAGCAGGAACAGTTCTTTGACCGTCTGGCCGAATGCATCCCCAACCCGACCACGGAACTGAACCATTCCAGCCCGTTCGAGCTGCTGATTGCCGTCATTCTTTCGGCCCAGGCGACAGACAAGGGGGTCAACAAAACGACGGAAAAACTGTTCAAGGTGGCCAATACGCCGGAAAAGATACTGGCGCTGGGTGAAGAAGGCCTGAAGGAATACATCAAGACCATCGGCCTCTACAACAGCAAGGCCAGGAACATCATCGAAACCTGCCGCATTCTGGTGGAGCAATACAACGGCAACATTCCCCGCACTCGCAAGGAGCTGGAAGCACTGCCGGGTGTAGGGCGCAAGACGGCCAATGTGATTCTCAATACTGCCTTTGGTGAGCCGGTCATTGCGGTGGACACCCACATCTTTCGGGTGGCCAACCGCACCCGTCTGGCACCGGGCAAGACCGTACGTGAAGTGGAAGACCGGCTGATGAAGGTCACGCCCAAACGTCACCTGAAAGACGCCCATCACCTGCTGATTCTGCACGGGCGCTACACCTGCACCGCCCGCAAACCCAAATGCGGACAGTGCTGCATCTACGATCTGTGCGAATGGCCGGAACGCTCCAAGTATTTCAATGCCACCCAGCCCGCTGAGACCAAAAA
>JALVTA010000178.1 GCA_027036095.1 Thiotrichales bacterium
ATCATACTGAGCCAGAAAGGCCTGCAATTCGTCCTGGGTGATAGTGGTATAAACCGACATGCCAGCGCGCCATGATTGAATGGCCGAATTTTACCAGAGTCTGGCGCACTCAGTGGGCCACCTCGGTGCGATTGCGCCCACCCCGCTTGGCGGCATAGAGCGCCTGGTCCGCCCGTCTGATCAGGGTGTCCAGGGTGTCCTCCTTCTTCAGCTCCGCCACACCCAGGGAGAGGGTCACCCGCAGCGGCTCCGGCTGATCCTCCAGCACCAGTGGCGTATCTTCTACCACATTGCGAATCTTCTCCGCTGCGCGCACGGCGTTTTCCAGATGGGTGTCTGGCAACACAATGACAAACTCCTCGCCCCCGTAACGGCAGGGAATATCCGCGCTGCGAATATTGTTCTGCAACAGCTTGGCCACATGCTTGAGCACCAGATCGCCTACATCATGGCCCCAAGTGTCGTTGAACTGCTTGAAATGGTCCACGTCCAGGATGATCAGGCTCAACGGTTTCTCATAGCGGTGTGCCTCGGCGATCATCAGCGGCAGCATTTCATAGAGGAAGTTGCGGTTATACAGACCGGTGAGCGGATCGGTAATGGCCAGTCGCTCAATGCGCTGGGCCGCATCCAGCATGTCCAGCTGGTTATTAACCCGCACCAAAAATTCTTCCCGGCTGAAAGGCTTGTTAATGAAGTCATTGGCGCCCGCTTTCAGAAACAGCACCACCGTCTCCTGCTGCTCCATCGCAGAGATGGCGATCACGGGTAGACGCAACTTACTGTGGTGGCAACGCAGTTGCTGTAGGGTCTGAATGCCGTCCAACTCGGGCATCTCGTAATCCAGCAAAAGCAGGTCGTATTTCTGCTCTTCCAACCGGTCCAGCGCCTGCTGGCCATTTTCCACCTCATCCACAGTGAGATTCATCAGATTAAGCATGCGGCGCATGTTTAGGCGCATGGTCTTGGAGTCATCCACCAGCAGCACCCGCTTGCCCACATTGTTAACCAGACGGTGGATCAGGCTGAACAGATATTCAAAGCTGTAGTCCTTGAGGATATAGTCGATGATATTGAGCTGATTGAAGCGGTGGCGGTTATCCGCATCGGCATGGGCCGTGAGCACGATCACCCGCTCGCCCTTTTCAACCAGCAGTTCTACATGGTGTCCGTCGCTGTCGCGCAAGGTGAGATCGCTGATAATCAGATCAAAGTGTTCTTGCGCCAATGCCGCCTGGGCCTGTGCCCAATCCTCTGCACCCACAAAACGCAATTGAGGAAACTGATTGCGCAATGCATTGAGCAAGGTGCGCAGGAAAAACTTAGAATCTTCAATCACCAGAACCTGTTGCATGCGATCCCCCAACTGATAACCGGATTATTTTAATAACTATGGCTAATACCCCCTCAAAAAAACCCGATCTTATTCTCGTCGACGGCTCCAGCTACCTGTTCCGTGCCTATCATGCCCTGCCGCCCCTGACTACCTCTGATGGCACGCCCACGGGCGCCATGTATGGGGTGATCAATATGGTGGGTAAATTGCTGGACACCTATCATCCGGATCATATCGCGGTGGTATTTGATGCCCGTGGCAAAAACTTCCGCCACGATCTCTATGCGGACTACAAGGCCAACCGCCCGCCCATGCCGGACGACCTGGCCCAGCAGATCGAACCACTGCACGCCTTCATCCGCGCACTGGGCATTCCCGTGGTGGTTATCGACGGCGTGGAAGCCGACGATGTCATCGGCACTCTGGCCACCCAGGCCGCCGCGGAAGGCAAACAGGTGCTGATCTCCACCGGCGACAAGGATATGGCCCAGCTGGTGAACGACCGCATCACCCTTATTGACACCATGAAGGACCAACTGCTCGACCGGGAAGGGGTGATTAAGAAATTCGGCGTGGCGCCGGAACAGATCGTGGACTACCTGGCACTGATGGGCGACAGCTCCGACAATATTCCCGGCGTGCCCAAGGTGGGGCCGAAAACAGCGGCCAAATGGCTGCAAAAATATGGCAACCTGGACAACCTCATTGCCCACGCCGACGAAATCAAGGGCAAGGTGGGCGACAACCTGCGCGCCCATCTGGATCAGCTCAAGCTGGCGCGCGAACTGACCCGCATCCGCACCGACCTTGACCTGCCCATCCGCTGGCAGGATCTGACCAAACAGCCCGAAGACGATGACACCCTGCTGGAACTGATCCGCCGTTACGAATTTTCCAGCTGGCTCAACCGCAAACTGGCCGGCCACCCGCTTTTTGGCGGCTCCGCAGAGGAAAAAGCGGCCCCTGCCCACACCGATACCACCCAGAATGTGCCGGTGATTCTCGACGAAGCGACACTAAACCGCTGGGCGGAACGGCTGAGCCAGGCCGACCTGTTCGCCATTGACTGCGAAACCACGGCGCTGGATCCCATGCGGGCGCAGCTGGTGGGCATCAGTTTTGCCGTGGCCAATGGCGATGATGTGGACGCCGCCTACGTGCCCCTGGCCCACGACTACCCGGGCGCGCCGCAACAGCTGCCGCTGGAGACAGTGTTGGAAACCCTGCGCCCCCTGCTGGAAACGGCTCCCAAGGCGGGTCAGAACCTCAAATACGACTGGCACGTGTTTAAAAACGCTGGCGTGATGCTCACCCCCATTACCCACGACACCATGCTGCAGTCCTACGTGCTCAACAGCACCGAGCGGCATGGATTGGATGAGCTGGCTCTGAAATACCTGGGCCACCGCACCACCCATTACACCGAGGTGGCCGGCAAGGGCCGCAAGCAGCTGAACTTCGCCCAGGTGCCCATCGAGCAGGCGGCCCCCTACGCGGCAGAAGACGCCGAACTGGTGCTGCGCCTGCACGCCGTGCTATGGCCAAAGCTGGCACAGGATGAAAAGCTGCGCCGCGTCTACGAAACGCTGGAAATACCCCTGGAGCCGGTGCTGGCGCGCATGGAACACACTGGCGTGCTGCTGGATGTAGCGCTGCTTAAGGCCTACTCCAAAGAGCTGGCAGAGCAACTCAAGGCGCTGGAAGTGCAGGCGTGGGAACAGGCCGGCGAAGCTTTCAACCTCAACTCCACCAAACAGCTGCAGACCATCCTGTTTGACAAGCTGGGGCTGCCGGTGCTGAAAAAGACCCCCAAAGGCCAGCCCTCCACCGCCGAAAGCGTGCTGCAGGAACTGGCGGAGCAGGGGCATGAACTGCCCAAACTGATCCTGCAATACCGCAGCCTGGCCAAGCTCAAGTCCACCTACACCGACGCGCTGGTCAAACAGATCAACCCCGACACCGGGCGGGTTCACACCAGCTACCAGCAGGCGGTTACCGCCACCGGCCGGCTCTCCAGCACCGACCCGAACCTGCAGAATATCCCCGTGCGCACCCCCGAGGGGCGCCGCATCCGCCAGGCTTTCATCGCCCCCGACGGCTACCAGATTCTCGCCGCCGACTACTCCCAGATCGAACTGCGCATCATGGCCCATTTCAGCGGCGATGAAAACTTGATCAAAGCCTTTGAGCACGGCCTGGACATTCACAAAGCCACCGCCGCCGAAATTTTCGGCGTGCCGCTGGATGCGGTCACACCCGACATGCGCCGCCACGCCAAGACGGTCAATTTCGGCCTCATCTACGGCATGAGTGCCTTTGGACTGGCACAGCAGCTGGAAATCGACCGCAAGCAGGCGCAGGCCTATATCGACACCTATTTCGAACGCTATCCGGGGGTAAAGCGCTATATGGATGAAATCCGCGAAAAAGCCAAACAGCAGGGCTATGTGGAAACGCTCATGGGTCGACGCCTCTATCTGCCCGACATTCACAGCAAAAACCCGCAGGTGCGCCAGTATGCCGAACGGGCGGCCATCAACGCGCCGCTGCAGGGCACCGCGGCGGACATCATCAAAACCGCCATGATCCAGCTGGACGCCTGGCTGCGGCAGGATCTGCCCCCGGACGCTCTCTATGGCGAGACGCGCATGATCATGCAGGTGCACGACGAGCTGGTGTTCGAAGTGCCCGCCGAGGTCACGCTTAATCATCCCATCGTCCAGACCATTAAACACACCATGGAAGCTGCCATGACCCTGCGGGTGCCGCTGGTAGCCGACGTGGGCATCGGTCCCAACTGGGAGGCTGCCCATTGATTTACAAACCCTGCTCTGTAAAATGAAAACAATTTTCATTAGCAGGAGGATAACCCATGAGCGGCTGCGGGTGTCAGTGTGAACTCACCGTGCAGGATACCCAGCAGGCACGGGTGTTGTGGTGGCTGCTGGGCATCAATGCCACGATGTTTGTGCTGGAGTTGGGCGTCGGCTGGTGGGCGCAATCCACCGCCTTGATCGCCGACTCGTTGGATATGTTGGCAGACGCAGTGGTGTATGGCATCGGTCTCTATGCCGTGGGGCGTGCCGCCACGGCCAAGGCACACGCCGCCAGGCTCTCCGGCTATTTCCAGCTGTTTCTTGGGCTGCTGGTGCTGGTAGAAGTGATCCGCCGTGCCGTATTTGGCAGCGAGCCGGTTTCTGCGCTGATGATGGGCATGGGTGTGGTGGCGCTGATTGCCAATGTGATCTGTCTGCGGCTTATCTGGCAGCATCGCCACGGGGACGTAAACATGCGCGCCAGCTGGATCTTTTCCGCTAACGACGTCATTGCCAATGCAGGCGTCATCGTAGCCGGTGTGCTGGTGTGGTGGCTGGACAGCCGCTGGCCCGACCTGATCATTGGTCTTATCATCTCGTTGGTGGTGCTGAATGGTGCGCGACGCATCCTGCAGGACGCCCGACAGGAACTGAACGGCGCATGTGAAGAAAGCGCCTGCTCAGACCCAACCTGTTCAGGCGAAAAGGACCCCGCTTAGGCGTCCGTAATACGCCCCACCCGTTCACGGGCCTTTTTCAAGGCCGCATCAGCCGTTTCCGCCTGCGTGAGCACCACCGCCAGCCGGCGCCCCGGATGGGACACCGGCTTGCCAAACACGCGCACAAAGCCATCCGCGCTGAACAGATCGTCCGGAATCTCCAGCACTGGCGCCGCGCTATGCCCGCTGGCTTTGTAGGCGGCAGAG
>JALVTA010000179.1 GCA_027036095.1 Thiotrichales bacterium
CAAGCATCAGTACAAGTTCGGTCACGGCACGGACGAGGCGCACAGGCGGGATCAGGCGCTGTTCAGCCAGCTGCTGGAGAACCACTGGAAGCTCAACCGCAAGACCGCCTTCCTGCCCGATGGCATCCGCGTAGTCACCCGCAGCACCGACCCTGATCTGGTCAAGGTGCTGCAGCAGCATGTGGAGGGCATGGAAAAGCGCTTCGCCTCCGGCCGGGCCATCCGCTCGTGGGACCCGCTGTTCGCCGCACTGTTCGAGTTCCGCGACCGGATCCGCATGCGCTACGAAAACGAACCGGACGGCGTGGTGGCGGAGCTGACCAGTGACGACCCGAAGATCGTGGAACTGATCCGCGCCCATGACGAGACGCTGCACAACTTCATCCGTGCCGGCTACAACATTTCCGGCGAGCCCTCCCCGGCGCCGGAATGGGTCAGGGCCCACTACGGCGAGGCTTGAAAAGCGCCACCTGCCGCCCCATACATCTCCTGAAAAGAAAAAGGAGATGCAACCATGATCGTCATGTGTCCACACTGCGGCGCGCTCAACCGCGTGCCGGAAGAAAAACTTGATGCCAACCCCACCTGCGGCAAGTGCAAACATGCGCTGTTCACCGGCCAGCCGGTGGAGATGAACACCGAACAGTTCATCAAGGCGCTTCAGAAAACCGACCAGCCCATGGTGGTGGATTTCTGGGCACCCTGGTGCGGTCCGTGCAAGATGTTCGCGCCCACCTTCGCCCAGGTGGCCGCCCAGTTCGAGCCGCGGGCGCGCTTTGTCAAGATCAACACCGAGGCCAACCCGCAGCTGGCGGCTCAGTTCGGCATCCGCTCCATTCCCACGCTGGCGGTGTTCAAGAACGGCCAGATGGCGGCACAGATTTCCGGCGCCCTGCCGCCACAGCAGTTCGCCCAGTGGGTGGCGCAGAATCTCTGATCCACCGGCCCCCTGCAGGGGGTCGTTTCATTTTCGACATTCCAGTCACCCCATGAATGCCTTGGGCAGGACAGTCCGATCACTGGCAACTCGAAGCCGCTAACACGCTCCTTCCGTCACTTCACAAACAAAAAGCGCCGCATTCTACGGCGCTTTTTGTTTCTCACATACCGGGGACACTCACACCAGCTCGCTCAGCAACTCGTTGAGCCGGCGCACGAAGCTGCCCGGGTCTTCAAGCTGCATGCCGTCGGCCAGCTGGGCCTGCTCCAGCAGCATCAGAGCCCACGCCTTCAGCTTCTCCTCGTCGTCCAGCTGTTCCAGCTTCCTGATCAGCGCATGGGTAGGGTTGATCTCCAGGATCAGCTTCTGCTTCGGCGGCTCCTGCCCCATCTGCCTGAGCATCTGGATCATGTGCGGACTGAGGCCGTTTTCCGGCGGCACCACCCGCGCCGGCGAGTCGGTCAGGCGGGTAGTGGTGCGCACATCCTCCACTGCATCGCCCAGCGCCTTCTTCAGCCGCTTGGCCAGCTTGTCCGCCGCCTTCTTCTCCTCCTTGGACACCTCGGTGTCGTCCTCGATGTCCAGATCGGCCTGAGTCACCGATTTGAGCGGCTTGCCGTCATATTCATGCAGGTGACCCACCAGCCACTCGTCGATACGATCGTACATCAGCAGGACTTCGATGCCCTTCTTGCGGAACAGTTCCAGATGGGGACTGTTCTTGGCGGCAGCGTAGCTGTCGGCCACAATGTAGTAGATGGCCTTCTGGTCTTCCTGCATGCGGCTGATGTAGTCGTCCAGTGACACCCGCTGCTTCTCGCTGTCCTCATGCGTAGAGGCAAAGCGCAGCAGTTTCGCAATCTTCTCGCGGTTGCCATGGTCCTCCACCACGCCTTCCTTGAGCACGTTGCCGAAGGCATCCCAGAAGGTGGCGTATCTGTCTGCATCCTCCCGGGAGAGCTTGTCCAGATGGTCCAGAATGCGTTTGGTGGAGGCACTGCGGATCTTGCGCACCACCTGATTGTCCTGCAGGATCTCCCGCGAGACGTTGAGCGGCAGGTCGTCGGAATCGATGATGCCGCGCACGAAGCGCAGCCAGGCGGGCAGCAGATGCTCGGCATCATCCATGATGAACACCCGCTTCACATACAGCTTGACGCCATAGCGGCGCTCACGGTCATAGAGATCGAACGGCGGCACCTTCGGGATGTAGAACAGGCTGGTGTACTCCAGCGTGCCTTCCACCCGGTTGTGCAGCCAGGTGAGCGGGTCCTCGAAGTCGTGGAAGGTCTGCTTGTAGAAGTTGATGTAGTCCTCATCCTTCAGCTTTGAGCGCGACTCCAGCCACAGGGCCGTGGCCTTGTTGACCTGCTCCCACTCGTCCAGAATGACCGTTTTCCCATCCTTGAACTCTTCCTTCGGCATGTAGATGGGGAAGCTGATGTGGTCGGAGTATTCCCGGATGATGCTGCGCAGCCGGTGGCCGTCCAGATACTCTTTCGCATCCTCCTTAAGATGCAGGGTGATGCGGGTGCCCCGCTTTTCCTTCTCGATGGTCTCAAGGGTGTATTCCCCTTTGCCTTCGGACACCCAGCGCACGCCCTCGGACTTGTCCGCACCGGCACGGCGGGTCTCCAGCGTCACCCTGTCGGCCACGATGAAGGCGGAGTAGAAGCCCACACCGAACTGGCCGATAAGTGCGCTGTCCTTCTTCTGGTCACCGCTCAGCTGTGCCAAGAACCTGCGTGTGCCGGAGTTGGCGATGGTACCGATGTTCTCCACCACCTCATCCCGGCTCATGCCGATGCCGTTGTCCTCCACCGTGACAGTACCGGCGTCCCGGTCATAGCTGACGCGGATGGCCAGCTCGCTGTCCCCCTCGTAGAGGGCGTCGTTGGAAAGCGCCTCGAAACGCAGCTTGTCCAGCGCGTCGGACGCGTTGGAAATCAGCTCGCGCAGGAAAATGTCGCGGTTGGAATAGAGGGAATGGATCACCAGATGGAGCAGCTGCTCCACCTCAGTCTGAAAGCGATGGGTTTCCACCTGTGACATGCTCTGCCTCCTTTGATGGCTCAACGGCATGTCATTGGGGTCGCAGGAGATGTTTTCAAGGGGGTCTCCCCCATTTTTGTAGCATGGTGTTCCAGCGCGGCGGGAAAGTCCCCGGTTTTGTCCGGCCAGAGACGAAAAAGGGGCGCCATGCGCCCCCTTTCCTCATGAAAAGAGCTGCTTCTTACAGCTCGTCCATCACATCATTCTGTTCAAGCTTGCCCTTGGGATTGGTGACCATCAGCAGGTCTTCCTCGATGGCATCAGGCGAGCGGGAGATACGCATGAACTTGAACATGGTGGAGGTGGGCCAGCTGATGGCGATGCGGAACTCGCCCTTGAGCGCCACTGCCTGCTTGCCATCCAGCAGCAGCTCGTAGGGCAGATGCGCTGCATGGGTCTTGCCCTTGCGGTCCATCTTCTTGAGGATGAACCTGTCCGCCGCCGGACCTTCCGTGAACTGCACACCCCATACGGTCATCTCAGTGCCGGGAATATCCACCCGATAGACCTTCTTCACCCCGGCCACACCCTTGGCCAGATTGCGTTCGATCACCTCCACGCCTTCCTTGTGGCTCTTGTAGGTGTAGAGTTCATCCACATCGGCGAAGTCTGGCATGCCCATGTAACGGTAGCTGCGCAGTTCCTCGGCACTGAAGGCCTTCCTGCTGCCATACTGACCGGCGTTACCCAAGGCCTTTTCCATGGCCGCACGCACCGGCGCGATGTCCCCTTTCATGCGCATGACGTGAAACCAGTAGTCGGGGTTGGTGTAGCCCACATGCATGCCGCTTTTCTTGCGCTTGACCAGCGCCACCCGCTCCACGGCGCCAAAGCCGCCGCGGGCACTCTGGGCCGCGGCCTTGAGCAGTGCGGGATGGCTAACGATTACGATGCGGGTGTTCTTTTTGGGCGCGTAATCCGCCAGCACCTGAAAGCCAGCCTGCTTGAGTGCCTCGCGCACCTGCTGTACGCCCTGATCCAGATCGACCGGTTTGAGTGTGCTGGCCACAAACGGTTTGAAGCCCTCGGCCGCCATGGCCATACCGGCCAGCAAAAGGCCAACCAGCAGCAGCGCACTTTTCAATCCCTTAAGCATCCTCTACTCCTGTTTTGTCTTTTTCAAAATTTCACCTGCATAAAAAATGCCCGCAAGCGGGCATTTTGGCAACCAGAAGTTTTTTATGGGAGACCAATGTCCATTAATCCGCATCCGGATCGGCCACATCCTCCAGCTGGGCGAGAATGTCGTCCGGCGTGGACATGATGTTCATGAAGGTCCCCATGGGCAGACGCGGCCAGCTGATGGCGATGCGGAACTTGCCGTTGAGCGCCACGGCCTTGTTGCCGTTGAGCAGGATCTCATAGGGCAGATGCGCCGCATGAGAGTGCGCGCCCTGATCCAGGTTGTCCAGCACGTATTTGTCACCGGCGCCTTCACGGGTGAAGGCCACGCCCCAGACCACCATCTCGGTGCCCGGAATGTCGATGCGATAGACCTTGCTGACACCTTCCACGCGCTTGGCCAGGTTCTTCTCGATGGTGTCAATGCCCTGCTGGTGGCTGTCATACTCTTCCAACTCGTCCACATCGGTGAAATAGGGCATCATGAACTTGTAGTGATAGTCACGCAGGTCGCTGGCGGACAGGCCCGGCTCGGCACCGAACTGACCGGCATCGCCCAGCGCCTTCTCCATGGCGGCGGCCACCGGGGCGATGTTTCCCTTCATGCGGTAGGCGTTCCACCAGTAGGCCGGATTGGTGTAGCTCACCTCCACATTGCCTTTATGCTTGACCACGGCCACCCGCTCCATAGCGCCGAAGCCGCCGTTGTCGCTCTGGGCGGCGATCTGCTTGAGCGCGTCACTGGTGACCACAATGATGTGCGTCTCCCCCTTAGGGTCATATTCGCCCACCACGGTGAACCCTGCGCCGGTCAGCGCCTTTTTGGCCGCCTCGACACCGGCGGTAACGCTGGCCGGTTTGAGCGTGCTCAGCACGAAGGGTTTCAGCTCTTCCGCCCAGG
>JALVTA010000180.1 GCA_027036095.1 Thiotrichales bacterium
CTGTTATCAGCATTGCCGATGGCATCGCCCGTATCTATGGCCTGTCCGATGCCATGTACGGCGAAATGATCCAGTTCGACGAGAAGACCTACGGCATGGTGCTCAACCTGGAGCGTGACTCCGTGGGCGTGGTCGTTCTGGGCGAGTACGAACACATCTCCGAAGGCGACACCGTGCGCTGCACCGGTCGCATTCTGGAAGTGCCGGTCGGCCCCGAGCTGCTGGGTCGCGTTGTGGACGCCCTGGGCCGCCCCATCGACGGCAAGGGCCCGATCGACGCCAAGGAGACATCACCTGTCGAGCGCATCGCGCCCGGTGTTATCGACCGTCAGTCCGTTGACCAGCCGCTGATGACCGGTATCAAGGCGATCGACTCCATGATTCCGATCGGCCGGGGTCAGCGTGAGCTGATCATCGGTGACCGCCAGACCGGTAAGACCGCCATCGCCATTGACACTATCCTGCGTCAGAAGGGCACCGGCGTTAAGTGTATCTACGTGGCCATCGGCCAGAAGGCCTCCACCGTGCGCAACATCGTCACCAAGCTGGAAGAGCACGGTGCGATGGAATACACCACCGTAGTGGCCGCCAATGCATCCGATCCGGCCGCTCAGCAGTATCTGGCCGCCTATGCCGGCTGTGCCATGGGCGAATACTTCCGCGATCGCGGTGAGGATGCGCTGATTGTCTATGACGACCTGACCAAGCAGGCCTGGGCCTACCGTCAGATCTCCCTGCTGCTGCGCCGTCCGCCGGGCCGTGAAGCCTATCCGGGTGACATCTTCTACCTGCATTCCCGTCTGCTGGAGCGTGCCGCACGCGTCAATGCCGACTATGTGGAGCGCTTCACCAACGGTGAGGTCAAGGGCAAGACCGGCTCTCTGACTGCACTGCCGATCATCGAGACCCAGGCAGGCGATATCTCCGCATTCGTTCCGACCAACGTGATCTCCATCACCGATGGTCAGATCTTCCTGGAGACTTCCCTGTTTGCACAGGGCATCCGTCCGGCCATCAACGCGGGTCTGTCCGTTTCCCGTGTAGGGGGTGCGGCCCAGACCAAGGTCATCAAGAAGCTGGGTGGCGGTGTGCGTCTGGACCT
>JALVTA010000181.1 GCA_027036095.1 Thiotrichales bacterium
CCGACAGGCCACGCTCTTCAGCCGTCTCAATCATGGCCCGAACGGTGGAGAACCGGTTGGTGGTCAGAAAGCCGTGCAGGATCAGCACGGCAGGGCGCCCGCCATCCCCGGGGCGGTAGTCGGCGGTCAGCGTCAGCGGGTGGCCGTCGCGCTTCAGGGTCAGGGTGACGGTATCGGCCGAAGCCGGCAGCAGCACGAGGCACAGCAGCAGGCCGGCCAGCCAGCCGGGCAGACGTGTGCGCATGGAACCCTCCTCTTCATCTGTTTTTTTGTTTCAGGTTTTTATGTTTTTTTGAACCCGCAGCCATTTTATGCATGCCTTCCGGCACTCGGCAAGCGCGGGAAGGCCGAATCCGGCATCGTGCTGCCGTAAAATGCGCCCGGAGGAGAAATGGAGGAATGGTCCATGTGCGGAATCTGCGGAAGCGTCTACTGGGACGGACGGACGGCTGACGGCGCCCGTCTGCGGCCCATGCTGGAGGCGCTGGCCCGTCGCGGCCCCGATGACGAGGGTATCTGGCAGCAGCGGCAGGTCGCGCTGGGACACCGGCGTCTGGCGATCCTCGACCTGTCGCCTGCCGGCCATCAGCCCATGGTGGACGGGGAGCTGACGCTGGTGTTCAACGGCTGCATCTACAACTGGCAGGCGCTGCGCGCGGAGCTGGAGGCGCTGGGGCATGTCTTCCGTTCCCATTCCGATACGGAAGTGATCCTCAAGGCTTTCCGTCAGTGGGGCATCGACTGTCTGGACCGTCTGGATGGCATGTTCGCCTTCGCCCTGTGGGACGACCATCAGCAGCAGCTGTGGCTCGCGCGCGACCGTTTCGGCATCAAGCCGCTCTATTACGCACCGGTGGAAGGTGGGCTGCTGTTTGCCTCCAGCGTGCAGGCGCTGCTGGCCACCGGTGAGGTGGACACCGGGATCGACCCTGTCGGACTGCACCATCAGCTGACCCTCCATGGCGTGGTGCCGGCGCCGCATACGATTCTCAAGGGGGTGCGCAAGCTGCCGCCGGCCCACTGGATGCTGATGCAGCCCAATGGCGAGCTGATCACCCGCTGCTGGTGGCAGCTGGAGGCCCGTCGGCCCGACCCGCTGCCGGATGAGGCGGAGTGGGTGGAGATCATCCGCGAACACCTGTCGCAGGCGGTGCGCGAGCGCATGCAGGCGGCGGACGTGCCGGTGGGCGTGCTGCTCTCGGGCGGTATCGACTCCAGTCTGATCGTCGGGCTGCTGGCCGAGGCGGGCGCGGAGGATCTGCGCACCTTTACTATCGGTTTCGAGGATGCGCCGGAGGAGAAGGGCAGCGAGTTCGAATATGCCGATGCGGTGGCACGGCACTTCGGGGCCCGGCACGAGAAGTTTCTCATTCCCAACGAGGCGGCGCTGGCGCGCCTGCCGGAGGCGGTGCGCGCCATGAGCGAGCCCATGTTCGGGCAGGACGCCATCGGCTTCTATCTGCTGGCGGAACAGGTGAGCCGTCATGTGAAGGTGGTGCAGACCGGACAGGGCGCGGATGAAGTCTTTGCCGGCTATTTCTGGTATCCGCGCATGCAGGCAGCCGAGGGACCCCCCATCGACCGTTTCGCACCCCACTATTTCGACCGCACGCATCAGGAGTGGCTTGAAACGGTCTCCGACCGCTACCACATTGAGGATGTGACCCGTGCGCTGGTGGATCAGGCGCTCAACATGCCCGGTGCGGACACCTTCATGGACCAGGTGCTGCGCTTTGATGTCACCACGCTGATCGTGGACGATCCGGTCAAGCGGGTGGACAACATGACCATGGCATGGGGGCTGGAGGCGCGGGTGCCATTTCTCGACTACCAGCTGGTGGAAAAGGCGTTCGAGCTGTCGCCGGAGCTGAAGCTGCGCGATGGCGGCAAGTACATTCTCAAGCGCATCGCCCGCGGTCTGCTACCGGACAAGGTGGTGGACCGGCCCAAGGTGGCCTTTCCCATGCCCGCGCTCAAGTATGTGCGCGGGGACTTCTACGCCTTCATGCGTGAGATCCTGACTTCGGAGCGGGCCCGACAGCGCGGGCTGTTCAACCCGGCCTATGTGGAGAAGCTGCTGCGTGAGCCGGAGGCGGACTGGGCCTACACCGCCATTCAGGGCAGCAAGCTGTGGCAGCTGGCGCTGCTAGAGCTGTGGTTGCAGCAGGTGGTTGACGGCATTGCGTGGTAGGATTAATCGGTAAAGGACTGCAGGTGCGATCCGCTTGCTCGCTCATGGGTTCCGCCGCCGGGTGGCTGTAAGACTTGAGGTGGGCACGGCGCAAACTCCCTGTGGTCAGACACGTGCCGTGCTGATCCGCCTCTGACGCCAACAGCCACCGGGGCGGCTCCACAAATCGCAGCGCGGGCGGATCGCCCCTCTGTTCACTTTGGCCAACATAAAGATGGAGGAACCAGAATGGATCAGGCACAGATTGAAAAGGAAACGCTGGAAAAGATCGACCAGATCGTCAAGAACAACCCGGTGGTCATCTTCATGAAGGGCACGCCGCAGATGCCTTCGTGCGGGTTTTCCGCCCGGGCGGCGCAGGCGCTGATCGACACCGGCGAGAAGTTCGGCTTCGTCAATGTACTGGCGGACCCTGCGGTGTTCGAGTTTCTGCCCAAGTATCAGGACTGGCCCACTTTTCCGCAGATCTACATCGACGGCGAGCTGGTCGGGGGCTGCGACATCACCCTGGAGCTGGCCGAAAGCGGTGAGCTGAAGAAGATGATGGCCGAGGCCAACGCCAAGCACGCGGAAAAGGCGGGCGAGGAGGGCTGATGCCATGATGCGTCAGTGGGTCGCGGTCGGCAGTGAAAGCGGCGCGCTCTGGCAGGTGCGTGACAGCGCGCCGCCTGTGCCCGCAGCGGGCGAACTTGTGGTGCGGGTGCATGCCGTGTCCGTCAATCCGGTGGATACCAAGCTGTTTGCCGCGCTCAAGCCGGGGCAGGAGAAGGTGCTGGGCTTTGACGCCGCCGGCGTGGTGGAATCGGTGGGCGAGGGCGTGACGGGTTTCGCGCCCGGAGATGAAGTGTTCTACGCCGGCGATGTCACCCGTGACGGCAGTTTTGCCACGCATCAGCGTGTGGATGCCCGTCTGGTGGCCCGCAAGCCCGAAAGCCTCTCCTTTGCCGAGGCGGCCGTGCTGCCACTGGTGGGTCTGACGGCGGCGGAGTCCCTGTTCGAACATCTGGCGCTGCCTTTTCCCGCCGACGGGCGGCTGCTGGTGATCAATGGGGCCGGTGGCGTCGGCTCCATGGCCATTCAGCTGGGCCGGCTGGTCGGTGCCGAGGTGACGGCCACCGCCTCCCGCGAGGAGAGTGCCGCCTGGTGCCGGGCGCTGGGAGCGGATGAGGTCATCGGCCATGATGCGGTCGCCTCCGCCGGGGTGGACTGGATTCTCAACGCCGCCCACAACCTGAACGACACGCTGGACGCCATGGCACAGGCGGTGCGACCCTTCGGCCGGGTATGCGCGCTGGCCAGTGCGAAAGGCCCGGTGGACATCAATCTGTTTAAGGACAAGTCCGTCGGTTTCGAGTGGACCTTCATGTTCACCCGCGCCAAGCATGGCGTGGCGCCGGAGCGGCAGGGGGCGTGGCTGCGCCGCATTGCCCGCTGGGTGGACGGCGGCCAGTTGCGCAGCATCGCCCGCACCGACTGGGGTGAGCTGAGCACGGAGACGCTGGCACGAGCCTTTGAGGCGGTCAGGTCGGGCCGGATGATCGGCAAGGGGGTGCTGACCCTGCCGCAGGAGCTCAAGGATGCATGAACAGTTCGAACAGGTGCGCGCGCGCATCAGTGACGAAATGCTGGAGGCGGCCTTTGCCGCCTTCTACGACTATCTGACCGGATCGGAGCATTTTCGCGGCTATTTTTCTTCGCAGGAACAGATCGACCGGCTGATTCAGGCGCAGAAGGAGAGCTTCAAGAAGGCATTGACCCTGTCGGATGAAGACTTTGCCCGCCACTACTATGATCTGGGCGTGCTGCATGTGCGTATCGGCGTGGCCTACGAGGATGTGCTGGCCGGGCTGACGGTCATCCGCGACAAGCTCAATGACTACCATGTCATGCCGCCGGAGTGGCTCTACGCCTGGTTCGAAGAGATCGAGCGCCATCTGGCGCAGGGCTATTTTGACTGCCAGCTGCGGGAGTATTTGGAGAGCGTGCGGCAACTGCACCACAGTCTCGATCTGCTCGTGCTGGAGGACGCTGAAAGCGATTATCTGACCCGGCCGCTGGACTGGTTCGAGGAGATTGCCCGCCGCTGGCTCAAAGGCGAGCGTAAGCTGGGCAGCCGGATCATTCGGTCCGCAGAGCAGTGCCTGTTGCACGGGCTGATTGAGACCATGCCCATGCGTGGCCCGCATTGGGCGTCCCTGCACCACCTGCACAGGGAGCAGCACAGGGTGGCGCTGGGGCTGGATCATTTTCTGGCCGAGGGCAATGCCATGCTGGCCACCTTCATGCTCTCGCGCCTGTATGCCATCTCCATGGCCATGTTCAACCAGATGATGGCGGCGGAGGCCGAAGTCGTCGTGGAGCAGATGAAGCATGATCCGCTCACCAGCCTGCTGACCCGCCATGATCTGGAGCTGACCTTCACCTGCGTCAAGCGCGACTGCGTGCGGTTGCATCGGGGGCTGGGGGTGATCATGGCCGACATCGACCATTTCAAACGCATCAACGACACCTTCGGTCACCCGGCAGGGGATGCGGTGCTCAAGGCGGTTGCCGCGGAGCTGCGCCGCCATCTGCGCGACCGGGACGCGGCCATACGCTACGGGGGTGAGGAGTTTCTGCTGCTGATCAGCAGCATCGAGCGGGAGAACCTGTGCGAGGTGGCCGAGCGCATTCGCAGCGGGGTGGAGCGGCTCAAGATCGTCTTCGAGGGTGAGGTGATCGACCCGCGGCTGAGTCTGGGCGTGCTCCATGTGCCGGTCGATGCCATCCGCGAGGCGCCGGAGGCGCTGGTCGCCCGGGCCGATGCGCTGCTGTAC
>JALVTA010000182.1 GCA_027036095.1 Thiotrichales bacterium
GGCCTTGTCCCGCGCTATCAGCTCTTCATAGTCATAGGCGCGCCAGCGACCTTCAGGATTGTCCTCGCTCCATGTGGGTTCACGGGCCTGACGGTCTTCGGGCTTGAACAGTTCGACGAATTCATCCAGGTCCTCACGCCTGAGAGGCCTGGTCTTGAGCGTAAAGTGTTTGTTGGTGCGCAGGTCGTAGATCCAGAGCTTTTTCGTCCAGGGTGTCTCCGAAGCGGGCTTCTTGTCAAAGAACAGAACGTTCGCCTTCACGCCCTGAGCATAGAACAGGCCGGTGGGCAGGCGCAGCAGCGTATGCACGTCACACTCGGCCAGCAGCTTGCGGCGGATGGTTTCGCCTGCCCCGCCTTCAAACAGTACATTGTCCGGCACCACCACGGCGGCGCGTCCGTTCTGCTTCAGCAGCGTCTTGACGTGCTGAACGAAGTTGAGCTGCTTGTTGGACGTGGTCACCCAGAAATCCGGGCGCTCGATGATGTCCTTCTCCTTGCTGACCCGTCCCTCTTCTCCGATGATGGTGGTGCTGCTCTTCTTGCCGAAGGGTGGATTGGTGAGCACCAGGTCGAAGCGCTCACCCGGGTCGGCAGCCAGCGCGTCCCCCACTTCTATGGGTTCATACTCCTGGCTGCCGATGCCATGCAGCAGCAGGTTCATGGCGCACAGCCGGGCGGTGGACTGCACCAGCTCCCAGCCCTTGAACGTCTCTTCCTTGAGGAAGCGGCGTTCATCCTTGGTCATGTGCGGGTAGTGGCGGATCACATAATCATGGGCGGCGAGAAGAAAGCCGCCAGTGCCACAGGCCGGGTCGCACACCGTCTCGCCCGGTTTGGGCTGCATTACGTCCACGATGGCCTGAATCAGCGGGCGCGGGGTGAAATACTGTCCGGCGCCGGACTTGGTGTCCTGTGCGTTCTTTTCCAGCAGACCCTCGTAGGCATCGCCCTTCACATCGGCGCTCATGGCCGACCAGTTTTCCCGGTCGATGAGGTCAACGATCAGCCGTCTCAGCTTGGCCGGGTCCTGAAACTTGTTCTGCGCCTTGGCGAAGATCAGCCCCAGCAGCCCCGGCTC
>JALVTA010000183.1 GCA_027036095.1 Thiotrichales bacterium
CAACACGGTCTTCGGCCACCCGCTGCACATAGGTTTCCCTGAGCGGGTAGCGCAGCCGCGGCGAGGTGGTGGCAAACCCGCCGAAACGGGGCCCCATCTTCTCCTCAAAGGCCGCAAGCCATTCCCTGTCATCCAGCGCCATGATCCGGTCAATCTCTCCATCCGGCACCACCATCACCGCCTTGTGATGCCGGGTGCGCCAGGGCAGCAGCGCCACCGGCCCGTCCGGGGTAAAGCGCTCGAACGCCCAGCCCTCATGCGCGTGGTAGGTTTCCACCTGAGCGATGACCGCCCAGGCGCCATAATCCTTCTCTTCCAGCGGCCAGCCCAGCACCTCGCGCACGCGGGAACGGGTACCGTCAGCCCCCACCAGCAGGCGGCCAAACGCCTGCTCCTCAGCTTCTCCTGCATGAAAGCGCACGTCCACGCCTTCCGCCGTCAGCCGGAAGTCCTCCAGCCGGGCCGGCTGGCGCAGGGTGATCCCAGGCGTCTCCTGCGCCAGCCGCCGCAGCGTCAGCCCCAGAGCCCGCCCCGGCACGCTCCAGCCCAGCGCGTCCACACCCTGTTCTGCGGCATGAAACGTCATCACGCCGAAGTGGCCCCGCTGGCTCACATGGACATGCTCAATGGCGGTCAGCTGCGGTATCAGCGCATCCCAGGCACCCACCCGCTCCAGCACCGCCCTGCTGGCCCGGTTGAGTGCCAGCATGCGGCCGTCGAAACTTCCACCACCCTGTTGCGGGGGGGCCTGTTCCAGCACCAGCACGCTGCGGCCCAGGCGGGCCGCACCCAGCGCCAGTGTCAGCCCCACCGGTCCGCCGCCGCTGATGATCAGGTCATGACGCTCAGCCATGCATGAATGCCTCGATCTCTTCCGGCGTGCGCGGCAGACCCGCGGTCAGGACTTCATGACCCGCTTCGGTCACCAGCACGTCATCCTCGATGCGGATGCCGATGCCACGCCAGCAGGCCGGCACTGAGTCGTCATCCGGCGCCACATAGAGCCCCGGCTCCACCGTCATCACCATGCCCGGTTCAAGGGCACGCCACTGCCCCTCCACCCGGTAGGCGCCCACATCGTGCACGTCCAGCCCCAGCCAGTGTCCGGTCTTGTGCATGTAGAAACGCTCGTAGGCCTTCTGTTCGATGAGGCTGTCCACCTCGCCCTGCAGCAACCCCAGCGCCACCAGCCCTTCGGTGAGCACCCGCACCGCCGTCTCATGCGGGACGTTCCAGCCCACACCGGGCGCGACCGTCTTGATGGCGGCCCGCTGGGCGGCCAGCACCACCTCATACAGCTCGCGCTGCGGCGGGCTGAAGCGCCCACGCGCCGGAAAGGTGGTGGTGATATCGCCGGCGTAGAAATGCTTTTCTGCGCCGGCGTCCACCAGCAGCAGGCCTGCCGAATCAATGGGCGCGCCGTTTTCCGTGTAGTGGAGGACGCAGGCATTGGCACCGCTGGCGACGATGGGATTGAAGGCGGGACGCTCGGCGCCGGCCTCGGCCATGGCGCACCACAGCGCCGTCTCCACCTCCCGCTCGGCAGCGGCGGTCAGGGCGCGCCGCATGGCGGCCTGATGACCGAGAACGGAAATCCGCGCCGCCTTGCGCATGTGCGCAAGTTCCCACGGCTGCTTGATCAGCCGCATCTCATGCAGCACGGCATCCAGATCCCGCACGGCCACCGGTGCGCTGACGCCATCGCGCACATGGCGCTTGAGCCGCCCGATGAGGGGAGACAGCTGCGGGAACCACTCTCCGGCATCCGAAAAGCTCACCCACAGGCTCTCAATGCCCCTGAGCAGCTCGCCCAGCTTCTCATCCCGGTCGTCGATCGCATCGGCACCGTCCACACCCAGCACTTCGGGCGCCGCCTCCACACCCAGGCGGCGCCCGGTCCAGATCTCCGCCTTGGGGTCGCGCGGGCAGACGAACACATGCTGATGCCGTTCGCCATCGGCATGATGAATCAGCACCAGCAGCGCCTCAGGCTCGGCAAAGCCGGTCAGATACCAGAAATCGCTGTGCGCACGGAAGGGATAGTCCACGTCCCGGTTGCGGAACTGCTCCCGCCCGGAAAAGACCAGTGCGGCGCTGCCCGGCGGCAGCCGCTCCAGCAGGCGGCGGCGGTTGTCGGCAAAGGGCTGCATCACTGCACCGTCCTGTGGGTGGGCTCGGGCATGATGTCTTCGGCCCGGCGCGGCGGGGTGGGATGATAGTGCTCGTAGACGGTGATGGCACCGATGCGCAGGAACTCGATGATCTCCTCCAGCTGCGCCGCCAGACCGGCATCCTCCTGATCGCGCAGGGCTTCAAGGTCCATGGAAGCCACGTCCATCACCACCTCCAGATATTCCTGCACCTCGTCACGGGGCGGCTTGCCATCGGCACGCACCAGGCCGAAGCCGTAGACGAATCCTTCGCACCAGTCCCGCACGGCACGCGCCCGCTCATACAGCGGCGCCTCATCATCGGGCAGGCACAGCTTGAGGGCGAAATCCTCGCTGGTCAGACCCTTGAGGGTCTCGCCATAGAGGCTGTAGAGTGTTTCCACGAAGCTTTCCCGCACGCGGGTGGCTTCCAGCTCCCGGAGCAGGCCGGTGATGAAATCGCTCACGCTCAGATTCTCGCCACCGCCCAGTTCACCGGTGAGCATGCCATGCACGAAGCTGGCCGATTCCAGCTGCGGCCAGTCCCGGATGGCCATTTCCAGTTGCTTGCAGAGGGTGTCCACTTTTCCTTCGACCTTGTGTATGATTTGTGAAATGTTATCACACGACAGGACCGGCCCATGGCGCGCAACGTGCTCAAAATCGAACTGCTCGGCCACCCCTTCTCCATTCCCGTCGAACCGGAAGACGAAGCCCGCCTGATCGAGGCGGTCACACTGGTGGAAAAGCGCCTGGGCGAGGCGAAAAGCCGTTCCAACGAGGTCAAGGCCCTGTCGGTGGCCATCAATCTTGCCTACGACTATCTGCTGCTGCTGGAAAAGAGCCGCCACACCGCCCGTCAGGTGGACAGGGCACTGGAAGACGCCATGCAGCAGCTGGCCATGGACCTCGACCTGCCCGACGGGGAAAAATGACCGCTCCGCGGCGTTGAATGACCGCCCCCCATCTCTATAATGAAAGACGTAGCGCAGGTTCGTCCTCTGCCAAGTGCCCCTGTGCCGATGACTTCAAATCTCGGGGTCAGACGCGCTGGTGGTGAGCCGCCCGCATCTGTCCGGGCAGCCTAAGCCAGTGGCCGAGACCGCCACCTGAACCTCAGGGTTCAGGGACCATGGCACGGCGAACCTGCCTCCCTTTCCTTCCGGATGCTTTCCATGTCCCCACTGCGTCAATCCCTCCGAAAGGCTCGAAGAGCGCTTACCCCACAGCAACAGCTTGCCCATGCCAGAGCGGCTACTACGCACCTGCTGCGCAGTCCGTGGCTGCAACGCCCGCTGCATCTTGCCGTCTTTCTCAGCACCGACGGAGAGCTGGACACCCGACCGCTGATCGAAGCCCTGTGGCAGCGTGGCGGTCACACCCTCT
This sequence comes from Thiotrichales bacterium, assembly GCA_027036095.1. Lineage (GTDB taxonomy): Bacteria > Pseudomonadota > Gammaproteobacteria > Thiomicrospirales > Thiomicrospiraceae > Sulfurivirga. The sequence continues at coordinate 3,537 of JALVTA010000183.1, forward strand.
ACCTGCCGGTGCTGGAACACAGTCTGCCCCACGCCATGCTGTTCGCCCCCTACACGCCGCAGACACGGCTGACACCCAACCGCTACGGCATTCCCGAGCCGGCAGAGGGCCCGCGCGTGCCCGGCTGCCGGCTGGATGCCGCACTGGTGCCGCTGGTGGGTTTTGACGCGACCGGAAACCGCCTGGGCATGGGCGGAGGCTTCTATGACCGGGCTTTTTCCTGCCGGCTGCGGCGCGGGGAAAACGGCATCCGGCAAAAATGGGGGAGGCCCCGTCTGATCGGCTGGGCGCACGCCCTGCAGCAGGTGGAGCGGCTGCCTGCACAGCCGTGGGATGTACCGCTGGATGCGGTGGTGACCGAACGGGGCATCCTCACCTTCCGCCACTGAGCCGTTACGGGCAAGGGGCCCGGCAGAGCCTGCCTGCCACCCACAGCGGTTGGCGCATGGGATGGGCTCACAGTGCCCGGCACGACGGCAAGCCGGTCAATGCGGGCCTGTCACACGCCTGAAGGAGACACAGCAGAGGCTCTGGCGCCGGCCTCGGACAGCCCCTTTCCGATGGGTATGGGGGAGCCTGATCGGGGAACCGGCTGAACGCGGGCGGCATCACGGCGCCAGCGCACGCTGCAACATGTCTGATATCACCGACAAAACGCAGGGCCTCTGCTCAGTCGGTGGGTTTGAGAAAGAGGCGGTAGCCGGGGTTGTCCTGCTCGCTGACAAACGGATAGCCGAGGCTCTCCAGATACATCTCGAAGTCCTGTCGCTGTGCCGGCGGCACCTGTACGCCCACCAGCACCCGACCGTAGGCGGCGCCATGGTTGCGGTAGTGGAACAGGCTGATGTTCCATTCGTCCGACATGTGCTGCAGAAACTGCAGCAGCGCACCGGGGCGCTCCGGAAATTCGAAGCGGTAGACCACTTCGTGCTCCACGCCATGGGCGTGGCCACCTACCATGTGGCGCAGATGCAGCTTGGCCAGCTCGTTGTCGGACATGTCCACCACCGGATAGCCCTGTCCACGCAACAGCTCGACGATCTCCTCCCGCTCCTCCGGACCGCGGTCGATGCGCACGCCCACGAAGACCACCGCCTGACGGGGATCGGCGTAGCGGTAATTGAACTCGGTGATCATGCGCCGTGGACCCAGCAGCTCGCAGAAACGCTTGAAGCTGCCCGGCCGCTCGTCGATGGTGACGGCGAAGATGGCCTCGCGCCCCTCGCCCAGCTCGGTGCGCTCGGAGATATGGCGCAGACGGTCAAAGTTCATGTTGGCGCCGCTGACGATGGCGGTCAGCTTCAGCCCTTCCGCAGCCTGCTGCTGCACCCATTTCTTCATCCCGGCCACGGCCAGCGCCCCGGCCGGCTCGGCAATGGCGCGGGTATCCTCGAAGATGTCCTTGATGGCTGCGCAGATCTCATCCGTGGAGACCGTCACCATCTCGTCCACGAACTGCTGCGCCACGCGGAAGGGAATCTCCCCCACCCGGGCCACCGCCACCCCGTCGGCGAACAGGCCCACCTGATCCAGCGTGACCCGTTCGCCCGCCTTCAGCGCCTCGGTCAGGCAGGCGGCATCCTCCGGCTCCACACCGATGATGCGCGTCTGCGGTCGCACCTGCTTGATCACCGCCGCCACACCGGCGATGAGTCCGCCACCGCCCACCGGGACGAAGACCGCGTCCAGCCGCTGACCGCCCTGGCGCAGCAGTTCCAGCGCAATGGTGCCCTGCCCGGCGATCACATCCATGTCGTCATAGGGGTGAATGAAGGTGTAGCCGTTGTCCTCAGCCAGCTGGCGGGCGTGGGCAGCGGCCTCGTCATAGGTGTCGCCGGCCAGCACCACCTGCCCGCCCAGACGGCGCACCGCCTCCACCTTGATCGGCGGTGTGGTGCGCGGCATGACGATGGTGGCCGGCATGCCCATGCGGCTGGCGGACAGGGCCACCCCCTGAGCGTGGTTGCCGGCCGAGGCGGCAATGACGCCGGCCGTCTTCTGCGCCGGGGTCAGGTGCGCCAGCTTGTTGTAGGCGCCGCGCAGCTTGAAACTGAACACCGGCTGCAGATCCTCCCGCTTGAGGCACACCTGGTTGTTCAGCCGCGCCGACAGCAGCGGCGCCGGCTCCAGCGGCGTTTCCTCCGCCACGTCATAGACCGGGGCGGACAGCACCCGGCGCAACAGCTCCTGAGGCATGAGCACATCTCCACAAGACAATGTCGGCATTTTACTGCATGGCCGGTGACGCACCGCCCGAAAGCCCGCTCAAGACTTTCTCAACACTCTCTCCACACTTGCTCAAGCCTTCACGGACGCGCACCTCCCTACAATGACGGCCGCAGAAAAAGAGGAGAATTCACCATGCGACCCACGCTCATCGCTCTGGCCGTCGTGGCCGCCCTGCCGGCACAGGCCGCCACCCTCTCACCCGTAGAGGTGTCCGACACCACTCCGATTGCGCAGGAAGAATTCACGCCCGAGATGGTAACCCGTAGCAGCCGGGCGGACACCGGCGACCGGCTGCGGCAGCTCAACGGCGTAGGCGGCAGCCGCATGGGTGGCCATGGCATCGATCCGGTCATCCGCGGGCAGAAGGCGGGCCGGGTGCGCGTGGTGCTCGATGGCGCCGAGATCGCACCCGGCTGCCCCAACCGCATGGATCCGGCCACGGTCTATGGCGATGTGGAGAGCTTTGACACCCTCACCGTCCGTTACGGCACCCCCACGCTGACCGAGCCGGTGGAGAACGCCTCCGGCGGCACCCTCAGCCTGCATCGCAGACTGCCGGTGAAATCCGGGGTGCACGGCCGCCTCAGTGCGGAGAAATCCAGCCTGATCGACTACGGCCTGAACGCCGATCTCTCCGCTGCGGGCGAGAAGGCTGCCGTGCGCATATTCGGCAACCGCACCGAAGCCCAGAACTATGAAGACGGCAATGGCGACCGGGTCAAGGCCCGCTACAGCCATCTGGGCTATGGCCTGCTGACCGGTTTCCGGCTGGCCGGCGGCACCCTGCGCCTGTCCGCCGAACGCAGCCGCACGGAAGACGCCCTCTATCCCGGCGCGAAGATGGATTCCCCTTTCACCGAAGGCAACATCGTGCGGCTGGGCTACCGCCTCCCGTTGCAGAGCACGCTGGCGCAGCAGGTGGACGCCGGCCTCTACCGCAGCACCGTGGACCATCTCATGGACAACTACAGCCTGCGCGCCAATGGCGGCATGAAGCGCCGCACCCCGACGGACACAGAAACCGTTGGCGGCCATGTGAAGCTGACCAGCCGGCTGGGCGCCACCCGGCTGACCTGGGGCTGGGACGCCCGTTACGAGAACAAGAACGCCACCTTTGAAAACGGCATGACCGGCACCGCCCTGTCCTTCATGTGGCCGGACACCCGCATCGAACGCAACAGCCTGTTCGCCGAAGCGGCACATGCCGCCCTGGGCGGCACCCTGACGCTGGGGGCCCGCATGGACCATATCGACAGCAACGCCCGCAAGGCGGACGCGGCAGCAGCCGGCGGCACGCCCCGCGCACTGTATGACACTACCTACAGCGCACCGGCGAAGATCCGTCACAGCGACACCCTGTGGAACCTGCTGGCCCGCTGGCACCGTCCGCTGGGCACAGGCCGCATCGAACTGGGAGTGGCGCGCACCCAGCGGGCACCCGATGCCACCGAACGCTACATGGCCAAAAGCGCCGGCGCCAAATCCTGGGTGGGCAATCCCAACCTGAAGGCGGAAACCCACACCCAGCTGGACATCGCCCTGGCCGGACCCGGCCTCAAGGGCTGGTGGCAACTGCGTGCCTGGGCGGACTGGGTCAGCGACTACATTCTCAAGGACCGGGCGCAGAACCAGCCGGCTGCGGTCAGGGTGGCCGACACCCGCATCATCTATGTCAACCGTGATGCCGAACTGCGCGGCCTGGACCTGAGCGCCAGCTGGGCCCTGCCGGCACACACCCTGCTGAGCGCATCCGCCAGCTACACCTATGGCTACAACACTGCCGACCACCGCAACCTGGCCGGCATCCCGCCGCTCAACGGCGCCGTCACGCTGGAGCAGCGCCGCGGCACGCTCAGCTACGGCGCCCGCTGGAACTGGGCGGTGGACAAATCCGACATTGATCCGCGCTCACCGGACGAGGTGGGCAGGACACCGGGCTGGAACACCCTGGACCTGTTTGCCGACTGGCGGGTGCGCCGCAACCTGACCATCAGCGCCGGCGTGGACAATGTGTTTGACCACGCCTATGCGGACTACCTCAACCGCCGCACCGACCCGACCCAGGGTACCAGCTGGCAGGTCAATGAACCGGGCCGCAGCTTCTACGCTAAAATCACCGCAAACTTCTGAGGGCCGCCTCCATGCGCAAACCCGTTCTGGCGCTGATCGTCGTGATCGCCGCGGCCGTGGCGGCGGGGCTGTTCGCGCGGCAGAAATTCCATGCCGGCAGCACGCTGACGGCCCGACCCACCGGCGGGGACTTCACCCTGCAGTCCAGCAGGGGACCGGTCAGCCTGCATGACTTTCGCGGCAAGGTGGTGCTGCTCTACTTCGGCTACACCTACTGCCCCGACATCTGCCCCACCTCGCTGGGCAACCTGTCCGCCGCCTGGCGCATGCTGCCGCCGGACCTGCGCGACCAGGTGCAGATTCTGTTCGTCTCCGTGGACCCGAAGCGGGACACGCCCGAGCGGCTGCAGCAGTACGCCGACTTCTTCAATGCCCGCATCATCGGCCTGACCGCCGACAAGGCCACGCTCGATGACGTGGTGCGCCGCTACGGTGCCGTCTACCGGATCGTGCCGGTCAAGGAAAGCCGCGTCGGCTATCTGGTGGATCACTCCGCCTTCACATACGTAATCGACCGGAATGGCCGGTTGATCACTCAGATTCCTCACGGCACGCCGCCGAAGGAGATCGTCCGGACCCTCATGCCCCTGCTCACCCACAAGGAGGACACACCATGAAGAAGACCCTTGCCGCCCTGGCGCTGAGCGCCGCCACCTGCCTGCCCGCAGCCTGGGCTGCCGATGCCGATCAGGTTCAGGTCATCGCTCCTTATGCCCGCGCCGTGCCGCCCACCGCGCCGGCCTCGGCCGCCTTCATGACGCTGCGCAACCGGGGAGACCATGCCACGGCGCTGATCGCCGCAGACAGCGATGTGGCCGAGATCACCGAGCTGCACACCCACGCGCATGAAAACGGCATGATGATGATGCGCCCGGTGGCGCGCATTCCCGTTCCGGCCAAAGGCGAGACGCAACTGAAACCGGGCGGCTACCACATCATGCTCATCCGTCTGAAGCACCCGCTCAAGCCGGGCGACAAGGTGCACCTGACCCTGCGCTTTGCCGATGGCTCCACCAAGGCGGTGACCGCTCCGGTCAGACCCATCAACGGCATGAGCCACATGCATCACGGCAACATGCACCACGCCCACTGAACGGGGTCTCCCCCATTTTTGCAGGATGGCGCCGCACCGCGCCGTGCGCGGCCATGAAAAAACCCGCTCTGCGGCCCTGCAGGCGGGTTTTTTCGTTGTGGAGACGGGGTCTCCCCTGATTTTGCCGGGTCGTGCGCCGGCCCGGCCGCAGGCGTGCGGATTTTCCTGTACTAACGGTGCATGAAGGCCACCAGCAGAACAATGTTGGCCACCAGCATCAGCCAGAAGCCCCATTTGTAGAACGCCAGCGGATTGCGCTCCAGCAGCGGCGCGCGGCTGTCGAAGTGAGGCTTGACCTTGTCCGGATGGGTCAGGTCGAACAGCATTTCCGAATAGTGACCGTAGCGGCGCTCCGGGTCCACCTCGATGGCCTTCATGATCACCGCTTCCAGCCAGGCCGGCACATTGCGGTTGAAGGCGCGCACCGGCTTGGGACGCCTGAAGGTCGGCGTCTGAAACGGCTCCACCTCGCCATAGGGCAGCTGGCGTGTGAGCGCCTCATACAGCACCACGCCGGTAGCAAAGATTTCGGTGGACTCGGAAATGGGGACACCCTCGAAACGCTCCGGCGCCAGATAGGAGGGCGTGCCGGCCCGGCTGATGGTGGAGAACACCTCCACGATGGAGCCGAAGTCGATCAGCCTGTATTCCCGCCCTTTCGGCCCGTCCACCAGCAGAATGTTCTCCGGCTTGAGATCCCCGTGCACAAGATCCCGCCCCAGCAGAAACTGCTCCGCCTTGAGCAGAAAGCACCCCAGCGCAATGGCGTCATCCACCTTGAGCGGCTTCTGCTTGGTATCCAGCCGGTAGCGCAGCGACGGGGCGTGGATGTATTCCATCACATAGTAGCGGGCCGTACGATGCTCGGGGATCCACGCCTTGGGAAAGAAGCGCCCCTCGATGCGGTTGGCATTCCATGCCTCGTGCACGAAGGCATCCAGAATGCGTTCGTCCCGGCGCGCCTCCACCGGCGCGAACTTGAGCACGCACTGGCGACCGTTCTTGTCCGCCAGCCAGGTACGGTCGTTCTGGATCAGGGAACGGATCAGCCGGTAGCCGTCGATGACATCATCCGGCGCGAGCTTCTCCGGGATGGCCAGATCCATCTGCTTGAGCTGCTGCACCGGATGGATCTCCTGCACCTGACAGGTCACCACGGTCGTGTCATCCGGCAGCCTGCCGTCCACCTTCTGCTCGGCCGCCCGCAGCAGCGCGCCTGCACCGGCATGCACCCGCTGCGCCATCTCCTCCGGCGACAGCACCGCAGTCAGGCCGTCGGAACACAGCAGCAGCCGATCCCCCGGCAGGAGCGTTTCGGTAAAGAAGAAGGGCTCCACCGTCTCCTGCGCCCCCAGCGCCTGGGTCAGCACATGCTCCATGCCCGGCGCATCCGATACATGGGCACGGGAAAGCTGGATCAGACCGTTGTCACGAATCAGATAGACCGGGCTGTCGCCCACATTGACGCCACAGAGCTGGTCGCCCTCCACCACCACCATCGCCAGGGTGGAAAGAAATTCCGGGCGCTCGTAGTCCTCCATGCCGGCCCGGTAGAGAATGCGGTTGATGTTCTCCACCGCCACGGCCATGGTCTTGCACAGGCTCCATGCCTGAGGGCGCCGCTGAAAGGTCTCCTTGAGGTAATTGACAGCCCGGCGGGCCGCACGCCGCCCCGCCCGTGCCGAGCCCACGCCGTCACAGACAATGCCCATGCAGGTGGTGCCGAAGTGGCCGACGAAATGGGCATCATCCCCTTCCTGCTTGCCGTGGGCCACCGCCGTGGCCTGCGTGTACTGATAGGGTCCCTGCTGCATGGCTTGCATCCTCTCAAGAAAAATGCCCCTTGCGGGGCATTGTGGCATGCCTGTTCATGAAAAGGCAGGCGCCGCTGCGGTGCCCGCAGGCAGACAGTCAGATCTTACCGCCGGCATGCACGCCCCAGGTGGTGCGCCAGCGGGTCTTGACCAGGCTGATGCCGATGATGGCCACCGCCACCACACCGGCAAAGATGAAGAAGCCGGCCGCATAGTCCCCGAAGGTGGCCTGTGACCAGCCCAGCGTCTTGACCAGCGCCGTGCCGCCCAGCCCGCCGGCAGCGCCCACGATGCCGGTCATAATGCCCATGTCCTTGCCGAAGCGCTGGGGCACCAGCTGGAATACCGCGCCATTGGCCATACCCAGATTGGCCATGGTCAGGAACAGTACGGCAATGGCCAGATAGAAGTCGTGCACGAACGCCGCGTTGAAGACCGCCAGCGCCAGCACGGCCCCGAAGAAGATGTACAGCGAGCGCACTCCGCCCATGCGGTCTGCAATGGCACCGCCCACCGGGCGCAGCACTGCGCCGGCGAAGATGCACAGCGCACCGAAATAGCCCGCCACGACCTTGACATTCTCTTCATTGATCCACGCCGTGCCGAAAGCGGCCATTTCATCCGGATAGGTGTTCATCAGATAGACCTTCATGTAGCTGGCAAAGCCCACGAAGCCGCCGAAACTGACCGCGTAGAAGGCGGAAAACCACCAGGTGTCCCTGTCCTTGAGCAGCTCAAGATAGTCACGCACCTTCTTGGGTCGCGGCTGATAGACCTCCGGTGGTGCATCCTTGGCCATCAGCGTATAGGCGATGAACACCACCAGCGACAGCAGCCCGCCGATGAGGAATACCGCCGGCCAGCCCCACAGCTCCGCGATCTTGGGCGCAAACAGGAAGTCGATGACCACGCCGATGTTGCCCGCACCGGCCAGACCCAGCACCACACCCTGCAGATGGGGCGGATACCACTGCCCCGCCTGCGGCAGCGCCACGGCAAAGGACGCTCCCGCCAGACCCAACGCCAGCGCCACCACCAGCAACTCGTGATAGGTAATGGTCTCGGCCTTGAACCAGGTGTAGAACAGTGCGGTAATGACAATGCTCTGAGCGATCAGCGCCGTCTTCTTGGCCCCGATACGGTCCACAAAGAAGCCCAGTACAATGCGCAACAGCGCGCCGGACAGAATGGGCAGAGCCAGCAGGGTGGCGATCTGATTGGCATCCATACCCGTGCCGAGATGGGCCTTCATGGATTCGTTGATCTCCGGCGCCAGTGGCCCCAGCATGGTCCAGACCATGAAACTGAAGTCGAAATAGAGAAAGGCCGCCAGCAGCGTGGGCCAGTGGCCTTCATGCTTGAGCGCTTTAAGGTTCATCAGGCAGTACTCCCAGTTTCCGTCAGATACCGTCCCGACATAGAACATTCCATTCCAGAAGGGTTTTTTCCTTTTATTTTCAACAACTAAACAATTTCATGACTTCATTACATTCTGAAAGGAGCCGATATTGGCACCATTTTTGTGCAATATTTGGCACCAAACCGGTGCTACCTCTGCACCACCCGCGTTCAAAACGCCAGCGCACAGCCTGGCGTAAAAACATAACCATTTGATTTTAAATGGCATTAAAGGAAAGGATCGCAGATTGCTTCGTTTTTTGAAAACGACTGCAATGACCTCTGAACCTTATGCGTAAAAAACTCGTCCAGATCGGCGCCGGCATGGCCGGCATGCGCTTTCTCGAAAAGCTCATCGAGCAGGCGCCCGACTGCTATGACATCGAAGTGTTCGGCAAGGAGCCCTGGGGCGGCTACAACCGCATCATGCTCTCCCCCGTGCTGGCAGGCGAAAAGCAGCTGCCGGAGATCATGACCCACCCGCCCGCCTGGTTCGAAGAACACCACATCACCTTCCATCCGGGGGTGGAAATTGTCGCCATCGATCGGGACAGAAAGGTGGTGCGTGCCGCCGATGGCAGCGAAACCCCTTACGACGTGCTGGTTATCGCCACCGGCTCCAACCCGTTCATCATTCCGGTGCCCGGCCATGATCTGCCCGGCGTGGTCAGCTTCCGCGACATCCGTGACGTGGACATCATGATCGAGGCGGCGGGCAAGCATCCCCGTGCGGCCGTGATCGGCGGCGGCCTGCTGGGGCTGGAAGCGGCTTATGGCCTGATCCGCCGCGGCATGGAGGTAACCGTGGTGCACCTGATGGACATTCTGCTGGAACGGCAGCTTGACCGCACCGCCGCCGACCTGCTGCGTCGCGATCTGGAAGCCAAGGGCTTCAAGTTCGCCATGCCCAGGCAGACCGCCCGCATCGTGGGTGAGGAGCGCGTCGAGGCCATCGAATTTGCCGACGGCGAGCGCCTGCCGGCAGATCTGGTGGTCATGGCCGTGGGCATCCGCCCCAATACGACACTGGGCCAGCAGGCTGGTCTGACCGTCAACCGCGGCATTGTGGTGGACGACCAGATGCGCACCAGTGATCCCGACATCTACGCCGTGGGCGAGTGCGTCGAGTTCGACGGACAGACCTTCGGACTGGTGGCGCCGCTGTATGAGCAGGCCGAAGTGCTTGCCAAGGTGCTTGCCGGTGAGGACGCGCATTATCAGATCAGCGAGACGGCCACCATGCTCAAGGTCACCGGCATCGATCTGTTCTCCGCCGGCGACTATCTGGGCGAGGCCGAGGGCAGCGAAGTCATCCAGTGGCAGGATCACCAGCAGGGTCATTACCGCAAGCTGGTGCTGAAGGATGGACGCATCAGCGGCAGCGTCATGTATGGCGACACCCATGACAGCCATTTCATTTTCGATCTGATCAAATCGAAGCGTGATATCAGCCACTGCCGACCCAACATCGTGTTCGGCCAGGGCTACTGCGACCTGTAAACTGTTTTTGAAAAAGAGAGGTACCCCGATGAGCGCACGCAAACAGACGATAGTGGTGGTCGGCAACGGCATGGTCGGCCACAACTTTGTGGAAAAACTGGTGGACGCCGGTCTGCTGGAACACTACGAGGTGCATGTGTTCGGCGAAGAGCCGCGTCCGGCCTACGACCGCGTCTATCTGTCCAGCTATTTCTCCGGCAAGACGGCGGAAGACCTGTCGCTGGTGCCGCCGGGCTACTATGAAGAACACGGCATTCATGCCTATCTGGGTGATCCTGTGGTGGACATCAACCGCCGCAAGAAAATCGTCTACTCTGCCAAAGGCCGCGAGGTGCACTACGACAAGCTGGTGATGGCTACCGGCTCCGTACCCTTCGTACCGCCCATTGAAGGCAATGACCGGGAAGACTGCCTGGTTTACCGCACCATTGAAGACCTGGAGATGATCGAGGCCAAGGCCAAGGTGTCCAAGACGGGTGTCGTGGTCGGCGGCGGCCTGCTGGGACTGGAAGCGGCCAAGGCGCTGGCCGACCTGGGGCTGGAAACCCATGTGGTAGAGTTCGCCCCGCGCCTGATGCCGGTGCAGCTGGATGATGCCGGTGCCGGTCTGCTGCGCCGCAAGATTGAAAAAATGGGTGTGTTCGTACATGTAAGTAAGAACACCCAGCTCATCACTGATGGCGAGAAGCGGCGCAACAAAATGGTCTTTGCCGACGGGCAGGAGCTGGAAACCGATATCGTGCTCTTCTCCACCGGTATCCGTCCCCGGGACGATCTGGCCAAAAAGATCGGCCTGAAGCTGGGCCCGCGTGGCGGCATTGTGGTGGACGACATGCTGCTCACCTCCGATCCCTCCATCTGGGCCATCGGCGAGTGCGCGCTGCATGACGGCACCATCTACGGACTGGTGGCGCCAGGCTATGCCATGGCGCAGGCAGTGGTGCACCAGCTGCAGGGCATCACCGCCACCTTCACCGGCGCGGACATGTCCACCAAGCTCAAGCTGATGGGTGTGGATGTGGGCTCCATCGGCGACCCGCATGGCATGACCCCGGGTGCGCACACCTATGTGTATCAGAACGAGCCGGAGGAGATCTATAAGAAGATCGTCGTCTCCGAGGACAAGAAAAAGCTGCTGGGTGCGGTGTTGGTGGGCGATGCCTCCGACTACGGCAACCTGCTGCAGCTGTATCTGAACGAAATGGAGCTGCCGGAGCACCCGGACGACCTGATCCTGCCGCAGCGTTCCGGCTCCAGCAGCAACCTGTTCGGCCCGGCCGCCCTGCCGGAGACGGCACAGGTGTGCTCCTGCTATGACGTCTCCAAGGGAGATATCATCAAGGCCATCGACGACGGCGCCACCACGCTGGCGGACGTGAAAGCGGTCACCCAGGCCTGTACCGGCTGCGGAGGCTGTACTCAGCTGGTGTCCGACATCGTCAACTACGAGCTGGAGCAGCGCGGCGTCGAGGTCAAGAAGGATATCTGCGAGCACTTCCCCTACTCTCGCCAGGAGCTGTTCCACATCATCAAGGTGGAAGGCATCAAGACCTTCGACGAGCTGCTGGCCAAGAAGGGACAGGGGCACGGCTGTGATATCTGCAAGCCGGCGGTGGCGTCCATTTTCGCCGACATCTACAACAGCTTCGCCATGGAAGAGGACAAGATCGGCCTGCAGGACACCAATGACCGCTTCCTGGGCAACCTGCAGAAGGACGGCACCTACTCCGTCATTCCTCGGGTGCCGGGTGGCGTGATCACGCCGGAGAAGCTGATCGTCATCGGTCAGGTGGCCAAGAAATACAACCTCTACACCAAGATCAACGGCGGCCAGCGCATCGTCATGTTCGGGGCCCAGCTCAACGACCTGCCGGCCATCTGGGAAGAGCTGCTGGCGGCAGGTTTCGAGTCCGGCCAGGCCTACGCCAAGTCCCTGCGTACGGTCAAATCCTGCGTCGGCTCCACCTGGTGCCGCTACGGGGTGGACGACTCCATCTCCATGGCTATCAAGCTGGAGCACCGCTACAAGGGCCTGCGCGCGCCGCACAAGATCAAGATGGGCGTCTCCGGCTGTACCCGTGAATGTGCCGAGGCTCAGGCCAAGGACGTGGGCGTGATCGCCACCGAAAACGGCTGGAACCTGTATGTATGCGGCAACGGCGGCATGAAACCGCGCCATGCGGACCTGTTCGCCACCGATCTGGATGAAGAGACGCTGTTCAAGTACATCGACCGCTTCCTGATGTTCTACATCCAGACGGCGGACCGCCTGCAGCGCACCGCACGCTGGCTGGAAAACCTGGAAGGCGGCATCGACTATGTCAAGGATGTGGTCATCAATGACAGCCTGGGCATCTGTGACGAACTGGAGCGGCAGATGCAGTTCATCCGTGATACCTACAAGGATGACTGGTACGAAGCCGTCCACAATCCGGAAGTGCGTGAGAAGTTCCGCATGTTCGTCAACTCCGACGAGCGCGACCCGGATGTGGTCTTCGTCAAGGAAGAGCTGACCGGCATGTACCGACCGGCCACACCGGAGGAAAAACTCAAGGGTATTGCCGTCGAAGTGCGGCCGAATGCCTGATTGAAGGCTTGAAAAGCAGGATCGCAGGCCTGCGCAGGCGATTTGTGGAGCCATCTTAGCGGCTGTTGGCGTCAGAAGCGGAACAGCGCGGCGCGTGTCTGACCGCAGGGAGTTTGCGCCGCGCCCGCTTCAAGCCTTACAGCCGCTTGATGGCGGAACCATGAGCGAGCAAGGCCTGCGATGCTGTCAGTCCAGGAACACCCATGCGAAAAGAGGACCGAACAATGGCTTTTATCAAAGTCTGCACCAAGGACGACCTGATTCCCGATGCCGGCATCGCCGCCAAGGTGGGCGATGTGCAGGTGGCGCTGTTCTACATTGACGATGAGGTCTATGCCGTCGGCAATCATGACCCGGCCTCCGGCGCCAATGTGATCTTCCGCGGCATCTGCGGCGACCTGCATGGCGAACTGATGGTGGCCTCCCCGCTCTACAAGGACCACTACAGCCTCATCACCGGCAAACACATGGACGGCAAGGATCTCGCCATTCCCGTCTATCCCGCCAAAATCGAGGGGAATGACGTTCTGGTGGATGTGGAGGCCGCCTCACAGGCCGCCTGAACAGCGAGGTGAGCGGCGCACCCACGCAAAACAGGCAACTGCGCCGCGCCTGCCTCAACTTACAGCCCCCATGTGGGCATCATCCTGCAGCATGCCTGTGCAGACAGGTTTCATGCATTACACTGCACACGACGACAAAACGCCTGTTTTTACGCCAGTGAAACCAGCCGTTTTGTGCATACGGAATTGAGCACTACATAACCATGACCACCGAAACCATCAAGACCACCTGTCCCTACTGCGGCGTCGGCTGCGGCATGGAGATCACCGTTGACCACCGTCTGGGCGAAATCGCCGTCGCGGTGCAGGGCGACAAGCAACACCCCGCCAACTATGGCCGCCTGTGCGTCAAAGGCTCCAGCGCCGGTGAGACGATCGACTTCTACGGCCGCCTGACCACGCCGATGATCAACGGTCAGGCGGTGGACATCGACACTGCACTGGATCATGTGGCCGAACGTTTCAGGGCCATCATTGAAGAGCATGGCCCCGACTGCGTGGCCTTTTACGTCTCCGGTCAGCTGCTGACCGAAGACTACTATGTGGCCAACAAACTCATGAAGGGCTACATCGGCTCGGCCAATATCGACACCAACTCCCGCCTGTGCATGTCCTCGGCGGTGGCCGGCTACAAGCGCGCCTTCGGCAGCGACACCGTGCCGTGCAGCTATGAGGATCTGGAGCTGGCCGATCTGATCGTGCTGGTGGGCTCCAATACCGCCTGGGCGCACCCCATTGTCTATCAGCGCATCGCCGCAGTCAAAAAGGCTCGACCTGAGATGAAAGTGGTGGTCATCGACCCGCGGCGCACCGCCACCTGTGATCTGGCCGACCTGCATCTGCCCATCGCCCCCGGCATGGACGCGCTGCTTTACAACGGCCTGCTGGTGGCACTGGCCGATGTCGGCAAACTGGATCAGGCCTTTATCGACAACCACACCGAGGGCTTTGATGCGGCGCTGGCCAAGGCGCGGGAGACGGCGGGTGATCTGGACAGTGTTGCCCAGCGCTGTGGGCTGGAGAGGAATGCGCTGGCGCAGTTCTACCAGTGGGTCATCGACACCGACAGGACCGTCACCCTCTACTCCCAGGGCATCAACCAGTCCACCAGCGGCGTGGACAAGTCCAACGCCATCATCAACACCCATCTGGCCACCGGCCGCATCGGCAAGCCGGGCACGGGGCCGTTTTCCATCACCGGCCAGCCCAACGCCATGGGCGGGCGCGAAGTGGGCGGCCTGGCCAACATGCTGGCAGCGCACATGGACTTTGACGAGGCCAGCATTGATCGGGTGCAGCGTTTCTGGAACAGCCCCACCATCGCCCGCGCACCGGGCAAAAAGGCGGTAGACATGTTCCGGGCGCTGCATGACGGCGAGATCAAGGCCATCTGGATCATGAACACCAACCCGGTAGACTCCATGCCAGATGCCGATTTCGTGCGTGAGGCCATTGAAAAGGCCGAGCTGGCGGTGGTCTCCGACTGCATGGCCAGCACCGATACTACCGTGGTAGCGGATGTGGTGCTGCCGGCGCTCACCTGGGGCGAGATTGACGGCGTGGTCACCAACTCCGACCGCACCATCAGTCGTCAACGCAAGTTCATGGAGGGCCCGGAGCTGGCCCGCCCCGACTGGTGGTGGATCAGCCAGGTGGCCCGGCGCATGGGCTTTGACGGCTTCGACTACGACCACCCCTGGCAGATCTTCAGGGAATACGCCGCGCAGACCTGCTTTGAGAATGACGGCAGCCGCGACCTGATGATCCATCTACCGGAGGATTTCGACCAAGACGCCTATGACGCCTGGATCCCCAAGCCCTGGCCCATCACACCAGAACGGCCCGAGGGTACGCCGCGCATGTTCACCAACGGGCGTTTCTTCACCCCCTCCGGCAGAGCGCGCTTTATTGCCATCGAGCCACGTGCCCCGCAGAACCAGCCCACCGAGCAGTATCCCTTCCGCCTCAATACCGGCCGGCTGCGGGATCAGTGGCACACCATGACACGCACCGGCAAGGCGGCACGGCTGTTCAGCCACCGAGGCGAGCCGTTCGTCTCCATTCACCCGAATGATGCCGGCGACCTCAAGAATGGCGAACTGGTGCGTGTGTTCAACGACCGCGGCGAGATCGTGGTGCGTGCGGAGATCACCGATACCGTGCGACCCGGTCAGCTGTTCGTGCCCATGCACTGGACGGAACAGTTCGCCAGCAACCCCCGTGTGGACAAACTGGTGCCGCCCTACACCGACCCCATCTCCGGCCAGCCGGAGCTGAAACACGCCGTGTCCAATTTCGAACGCTGGGGCGCACGGCAATATGGCTTCCTGCTCTCCCGCGAGGAAGTAGATGTCTCCGCCTTCGGCTACTGGGCCAAGATACTGGGCAAACATTTCGTGCGCTATGAAGTGGCCAATCGCGAGGAAACGGATTTTGACGCCTTGCTGGAACAGCTGGCCCCCGAAGGCGGCACGCTGATCGAGCTGCGTGATCCTGCTGCCGGCATCTGGCGTGCCGCCTGGCTGGTGGACGGTCGCCTCAGCCGTGTGCTCTTTCTTGGCCCCTCGCCCGACCTGCCCACGCGCCAGTGGCTGGGCGAGCGTTTTGCCGATCTGGAACTGGAAGGCGCCACCCGCCGCAGCCTGCTGGCCGGTCAGGCTTCAGGAGCCAAGGATGTGGGCCCGATCATCTGCACCTGCTTCGGCGTCGGCCTCAACACCATTGTCGAGGCCATCCATGAGCAGAAGCTCACCAGCGTCGAAGAGATCGGCAAGGCCCTGCGCGCCGGCACCAACTGCGGCTCCTGCATCCCCGAGCTGACCGAAATTCTGGCCCGGGAGATCGGATAGAATTGGACGCATGGACCGAAACCAGATCATCCAGATCCTTCAGACGCACGCTACGGAGCTGCGCCAGCGTTTCAAGGTGCAGCATCTGTCCCTGTTCGGCTCGTTCGCCCGGGACGAGGCACGCGAAAACAGCGATGTGGATCTGCTGGTTGAGTTTGTGGAACCTCCCCGGGCACGGCAGTTTTTCGAGCTGCAGTTCTATTTGGAAGATCTGCTGCATCGTCCGGTTGATCTGGTCACCGACAAAGCCCTTCGTCCTCAACTCCGCTCCTATGTAGAGCAGTCCCTGGAGTCCGTTCTATGAAGGGACGTAATCCGTGGCTGTATGTGGAAGACATGCTCCAGTTCTGCCTTAAGGTCAGGCCTATACGGAAGGGAAGGATCAGACCGGTTTTATTCAGGATGGCCTGACCTATGATGCCACCCTGCGAAATCTCGAACTTATCGGAGAAGCCGCACGACATATTCCACCGGATATTCGGCAATCCGCTTCGGACATTCCATGGCGAACCCTGATCGCCATCCGCAACCGGATCACTCATGGTTATCTGGGGCTGGACAATGACATCCTGTGGGACATCATTACGACCGAAATCCCACTCCTCACCGAACAACTCGAACGACTGCTACGACATAAGCCGACAGAATGAACCACCTGCCCATCTTCATCGACCTCAAAGGCCACCCCTGCTGGATCATCGGCGGCGGGGTAGTGGCTGCGCGCAAGGCCAGCCTGCTCATCAAGGCCGGTGCGGATGTGCACGTTATTGCGCCGGAGCTGGGACAGGAGATGCGCCGCTATCTGGACGAGGGACGCATTCAATGGCGTCAGACCGCCTTTTCGCCCGAGGCCGTGGCTGACCTGCCCCGCCCGCGTCTGATCATCTCCGCCACCGATGATGAAGCGGTCAGCCATGCCGCTGCCGAGTGGGCGCGCGCCAACAACATTCTCATCAACACCGCCGATGTCACCGAGCTGTGCGATTTCATCCTGCCGGCCATTATTGAGCGGGACCCGGTGACAGTGGCGGTTTCCACCGGTGGGGCCAGTCCCATTCTGGCCCGCTGGATCAAAGGCGCGCTGGAACGCTGCCTGCCGCACGACATTGGTGCGGTGGCGCAGCTACTGGGCCAGATGCGTGCACGGGTCAAGGCCGCGCTGCCTACGCCGGAAGTCCGAAAAACCTTCTGGGAGCGGCTTCTGACTCCCGTTTTCATCGAAAAAGCTGCAAAAAGCCCGAAAAACGCCGCGCAGGACATCGCGGAAAAACTCGACCGGGCAAAAATGGGGGAGGCCCCGTCCGCCGGCGAGGTGTGGCTGATCGGCTGCGGGCCGGGTAACCCGGAGCTGCTGACGCTCAAGGCGCAGCGTCTGCTGCAGCAGGCGGACGTGCTGCTCTATGACCGACTGGTGGATGAGCGCATTCTCGACCTGGCCCGCCGGGAAGCGGAACGGGTCTATGTGGGTAAGCATGCCGGTGACCATGCGCTGAGTCAGGAAGAAATCAACGCACTGATGATCGAGCGCGCCCACGCCGGGCAGAAGGTGGCCCGCCTCAAAGGGGGCGATGTGTATGTGTTCGGTCGTGGCGGCGAGGAGGCAGAAGCGCTGGTGGAGGCCGGCATTCCTTTCACCGTGGTGCCCGGCATTACCACTGCCACAGCGGTGTCCGCCCAGTACGGCATGCCACTGACTCACCGGGATCGTGCGCAGGCGGTGACGCTGATCACCGGCCACAGCCGCGAGGGCGGCCTGCCCTACAACTGGGGTGCATTGGCTCAGCCCAACCACACGCTGGTCATCTACATGGGGCTGAAGAACCTGCCCATGATCCGTGACAGACTGCTGGCCAACGGCATGGCACCTGACACCCCCGTCGCCCTGATCGAAAACGGCACTCGCCCCAATGCCCGTGTGCTGATCACCGATCTGGAAAAGTGTGTCGATACCCGGGATGAACACGCCCTCAAGCCCCCCACGCTCATCATTGTCGGGCGGGTGGTGGAGCTCTACGAGAGGATTGGCCATGTTCACTGACTTTACCGAGGTCATTCAGGCCGTTGGCCGCGGGCCAACCAAGTCTCGCCATCTGACCTTTGACGAAGCCCGTTGGGTGATGGACAGAATCTGGGCAGGCGAGGTGAGCGACCTGCAGCTGGGCGGCCTGCTGGTGGCCTGGCGGCTGCTGAGCGAGCAGCCGGAAGAGGTAGCCGGACTGGTGGCCGCCGTGCGGGAGAAACTGCCACAGGTGGAAGCGGATATTGACCTCGACCTGCCCGCCTACGCCGGCAAGCGACGCCTGCCGCCCTATTTCATCTATGCCGCCT
The DNA here is from genome assembly GCA_027036095.1 of Thiotrichales bacterium. Taxonomy (GTDB): domain Bacteria; phylum Pseudomonadota; class Gammaproteobacteria; order Thiomicrospirales; family Thiomicrospiraceae; genus Sulfurivirga. Next base: position 22,028 of record JALVTA010000183.1, read on the forward strand.
GGCAGCTGGCGCGTGAAGGTGCCAGAATCCTCATCCATGGCAGCATGGATCCCACCTCCGGCCGCTACTATGCCGAACAGGCCTGCCGCGCCCTGAATGTGCCGGTAGCCACCTCGCTGGATGATGCCGCCGCACTGTTTGCGCAGCACAATCTGGTCTATCTGCCCTTCGAGGCCTTTGCCGCGCCTCTGGCGGACAAGTTGTTTCTCAAACCACGGCTGGGGGCGCGCACCATCTTCAACAGCCTGTGCAAGATGATCAACCCGCTGAGCGCGCTTGTCAGCGTGCAGGGCATCTTCCACGGCGTCTATGCCAACCTGCATGCGGAAGTGGCCGCACGGCTGAACGACCCCTGCGTCATCTCCTTCAAGGGCGAAGGCGGTGAGCCGGAAATCCGCCCCACC
>JALVTA010000184.1 GCA_027036095.1 Thiotrichales bacterium
CACAGCCGTGCTCGGAAACCGTGGCGGTGGTGTTGGAGTCAGGTATCAGGTTGTGCTCCCGCAGGAGATTGATAAGCTGGTCGGCGCCTGCCCTGGCGGGCATAGAGTCGCCGAGGTCGTGTATCGGGTCGATGTTGTGACCAATCAATACCGACAGCAGCCGGCGCTTGTGTTCGTCACCAAGCAACGCCTCGATGTAGTCGATCAGCAAATCTGTCTCCTCGATATCGAACGCAGCGGGAGCCAGGATGCTCAGACAGGGAAAACTACAGAACGGCGGTACTGGAGTGGTATCCTTGCTGGGGCACGGTAGTAGAGAGCACAGCTTCTGTATGCGGTCGGCCGAGGTGGGCAGCGACGCCGATCTGAGCATGCTGCCAAGCACCCGCCGCAGCTGGTCCCTGTCCATCAGAACCGCACCACGATCTTGACAGGCGCCGTCCGGATGCGCGCCGTCATGGGCTCAAGGCGCAGGCCACTCGGCGGTGCCGGGCACGCCGTCATGCTGCCGGTCTGGCACGGCATGGGCGTCGTGACCTCGTGGCGAGGTGTCGGGGTGTCGGGCAGCAGAAGCAGAGTGAGCAGCAGCAAAGCAGTCAGCAGTATTATCAGTCGGTTCATTCTTTTTCCTCCGGGTTTTGATTGGCAGCGCGGCGGGCGTCTTCTTCCTTGCACCATCGGTAGATGTGTAGGAGTTTCTCTACGATGCTATCGCGACGGAACTCCGTAGGTTTGACTGGGACAAATCCTCCATTGGTACGCATTGCCCATACCTCGCAGAAGCTGTCTGTCGTGACATACGCCACGAGGTTGCTCAAAGACTCCTGGGCAGTCAGCTTGCAGCGCGAGGCGAAGCACATATCGCAGGTGCTGCTGGCCTCTATCCTGCCGTAAAAGACACGCTCGTGTGGGCAGGAACAGAGCAGGATACAGGCGATGCGGTTTGTCTGATAACGCAATGGCGAGGCCAGTCTGCCAAGGCTGACACTTTCCTTGGCAGTTATTACTTCAATAAGGTCATCAGGTATTTCCATTATTGTCCTCCGGCGTTAGCAGTTTGTCGAGGGTCGCCCTCCCCTGGGCGTCTATGGATACGCCTTCGTTCATGTCGGAGGGCGGCAATTGCAGGTTCTCCAGGAAGAACCCTGTGAAGACGATGTCGTTGTACATGTGAAACTGTGGAGTCAGAACACCGTTTGACAGCAGGGAGAGCATGTCCACATCCTGCTGCTCTGGCTTGGACCCGGCGTTGATGGCCCGCTGTATGCGGAACATCAGGCGCAGAACTATGGGCGTTCCCTCATGCTTGCCGGCGATAACATCATCAAGGGGGTGGATCAACGGACACGCCGCGCAATTGCCGGTGCAAGTTACGCCAGCCGCGCACAGGTTGGCCTGTGGTACCGTCCCACGTATTTTGCGAACTGCCTGAATCCTCCACAATAGATCATTTATCAATTGCTTGTCATCCATTTTCTTTCTCCAAAAGCTCGTTGACGGCATGCTCCAGCTTAGCCATCATGCTGCGCTGGCTGGAACTTGTATTGTCTGGCACCCCTATCCTGATCCTGGAGCCGGCCCGTATCTCATACATTCTGCGAAAGGTCTCATCAGTCAGAAACCTGTATAAGTTCTGCCAGCCGTGGAACTCATCCTTATCCGCCTCCAGTGGGCAGAGCCTGCACCAGCTGGCGAGGCGGTCCTTCACCGCGGAAGGGCAAGGGTAGTTGGAACACGCCGACAGTAAAGTGGAACGCCGCAAGGCTATCCAGCGCGGCGGCTCCTCCGGCCCATCGGATTCGGCTGGCAATTTCTCCAGCAGCTCGAGGATGCGGGCTATGTATTCAATCTTCATCGTGTTTCCCCACGCTGTCGCATTTGCGGTTGTCCACCACGTGCAACAGGTTACACACAGCAGCGAGCAGGTGAGAGCTGGATACATCGACTTGGCCTCGTACCCGCAACTCAACCATTGCGTGGCCTTGTGGCGTGAGCATCAAGAACAGGTTGGTAAATACGTTCTCGGCGCCCCTGTCCGGGTCGAGCGGGCACGCATCACAGTCTATGGGCACGATGTTGTGGTCCACCGGGCAACCGGACGACGAGGCGCAAGGGATCTCAGCGGCGGGCAGGTCCGTGCCGGCGACCTGCGTAAAGAACTTCACGAGCGGCTCGATGTCGTCGGACTCCAAGTGCTCAATGCGGGTGTGGCGCCGTGCTTCGATGGCCCGCAGCCGGGCCAGGGCTTCCTCTATCGTGGGCAGTGTATCCATGGGAACCTCCTCGATAAATTCCTTAAGCATACCATCCGAGCTCGCAGTCTCCTTGAACTCGGAGGCCAGGGTGCCGGAGTCGTCAGCAACCAGCAAAGTCAGCTCAAGATGGGGTATCCTCCTTCTAAATATCATTATGGTTTTCCTCCGGCAACAGATGCTCGGGCAGGTAACTGTTCAGCTCCCGCGTACACAACCTCAGCGACGCCCCCTGCATGATCCGCCAGGCATCGCGTCGGATGTTGCCGAAGCCTATATCGCAGTGGATACGTCCGCCTACCTGCAGATCAAACAGCCGCCTCGTGGCCTCGTTGGTGAGGTAATCCCGGAACCCCCGCCACATTGCAACACGGCGCTGTGCCAACGCCAGAGGCGGAGCGTCATCGCCGATTGAAGGAACTCCACCCTCGCCGGGGCATACGTCGCAGCCGGCGCGGAACTTGTCGGGCTGCATGATCGTCTGGAGGGTATCTCCTCGGACTGTGGGGCATCTGTAGATGTAGCGACACGGCGAGGAGAAATACCCAGCCTGCGCCAGCGTGGCCAGCTCCTCGACAGGTACACACTCCAGGCGGGCGACGTGGGTCACTATGACTTCGTGAAACTCGTTCATGGGGTGCTCTCCTTATCCATGATGGTGTTATATATGCCCATCGCCCGCTGGTACGCCACCCAGAATTTGGTGTCGATATCGTGCACGACCTCGGTATTGTCGGCGGCCAGTCTGATCTTCAGCAGGTCCAGAAATTGCTTGTTGCTCAGCAGATTGTAGAAGTTGGTGAGGGAGTCCCTCGCAGGCTGCGACGACGAGAGCGGGCACAGGTCGCACATATCCCTAAGAACTGGCCGATACACCAGGGGGCAGCCGTAAAACAGGGTACAGGCAGCCATGCCTATATCAAGCGTGCCGCTGGAAATCATATTGTCGAGCGACGTGTCCTTCGTCGGGATTACCTTCGCATCTAGCAATACCTCCACGAAGTCATCGGGCAGGGTGTAGGTCATGGCGTGTTCTCCTGAGCTATGAGCAGGGCGTAGACGGTGTGTGCCACCTCCTTACTGGTTTGGATGCGCCCACCCAGATCGACCGGCTTGTGCATGCCGAGCGGAGCATGCGTAAGCAGATACAGGTCCGGATAGGTATCGCTGTTCATGAACTGCACGACCCGCCGCAGGGTAGTGTCCTCGGGCAGCATCTTGTCGAAGGGGCAGTTGTTACACCCCGCCGGCATGGCGTTGTAGGGACATCCGTAGAACATCGTGCACGCAACCTCGCCGAGCGTGCACATCTCCAACTGCGACGGCATCCCGCTGGGCAGGTCAAACAATTTTATGACCATGTCGTCGCAGACTTCCACAGCGGAGGACATAAGCACCTCCACGAAGTTATCGGGCAAGGGTGCGGTTTTGTCAGTCATATCAATCCTCCGTGCAGGAGTTGGTGCGGATAGTGACAGATGCCCCTGTAATGATCTGCCACATGCGCGGGAACTTCTCGGATGTCAGCATCATGAGCAGGTTTTTCCAGCCGACGAACCCATCGCTGGGTATCGTCGGGGCCGCGCCATCAGCTGGCAAGCCTGACCGGTCAGGCAGCGGGCACACCGAGCAGACGGATATGTTACGCCCAGCAATGTGCTTGAACGTCGGGCACGGCATACCCGCACAGGCTGAAAACAGCCCTGCATCGGCGAGTGCCGCCTTGCGGGCCGCTTCGTCTGGCAACTGCTCCAACAGGCGGACGATCTCCGCCACAGTGGTGTGGACCCTCTCAGGTGAGGTGTTCGTCATGCGAGTCCTCCGATATGAGTTGTCTGAACTTGCCCTCGATCTCTTCGATCTCGCGCAGGCGTTCATGCGTCGACGTGATCGCATCCGGATAAAACGTCGCACCGAGGCGGACGGCGGTCAGGGTCCAGCGCGTCTCCGAGACCAGGTTGAGTAGTGTCTCCTCGACAATGAACCGCAGGATGTCGAGCGGATCCGTCAGACCTGCCACCTGCGCATCCCGCTGGCGCACCGCCGGGCAGATCGCGCAGGTGCGGCCGATACTATTGAGTCGTGGAACATGACGACAGTCCGCGAACAGCCGGCAAGTCATAGGCTCCACAGGGGCCGGCACAATGCCTGACGCTGTCCGGCCGGTAGCTGTTGCCTGCGCCGAAGTAACCCGCGCCGCCAGCGCCCTGGCCTCGTGGCTCGGTGGCGTCGTGGCGAGGACTGCATTCAGACTGTCCAGCGCCACGGCAAGATTGCGCCCGTCCGGACTGAGCTCCTCCGACAGAGAGTGTGGCACGGATTGCAAGGTGGTACTCATAGAACCTCCATAGGGGTGTTGTTTACAGGGTGGACTCGGCAAGTTGCTCGAACCGTTCCGCCACGGCACGGAGCTTACCCAGCCGGCCCGACGTGGTGACGACACTCGCAAGTTCGAAGGATGCACCGAACCGGATGGTGTTGAGGGCGATGCGATCCAGGTCTGCCAGGTTGCACAATGTCTCGTCGACGAGATATTGCAGAGTGTCAAGGGCGGAGGCACTCGGATAGTCAAAGCCCGCCTGCCGTGCATCGTCGAGGAAAGCCGCCGGGCACAGGTCGCACTCGTTTATGTCGGCATGTCGGCTGGGATGGAGTGTATGCACGC
>JALVTA010000185.1 GCA_027036095.1 Thiotrichales bacterium
GCGGCGCCTTGGGCGGCTTTCTCTACGTTCCGGCCGCGCACAACCAGGCGCAGGCGTTCGCGGCCATCGGCGGGCTGCTGCTCTTGTGGCTGCTGGTGGCGGCGGGCATGAAGCCGCCGAAACCGGTGGCCACGCGCATGCTGCACGTGGAAGCCGCGGATGACGCGGCCGCGGAGGCGTTGCGCCGGCGGCTGTTGGCGGTGGAGGGCGTGGCCGAGGTTGAAATCTTCCCGGACGAGGGCGTGGCCTACTGCAAGGTGGACAGCAAGGTGGTGGACGAGGAGGCCTTGAAGGCGGCGGTTTCGTAGCCTCTCCGCGGCCGCCCCGCCATCGCGCGGAGGCCAGATGGCGCGATACTTGCTTGTTTCACAAGGCTGCCAGGACACGGCCGGCGGCCGCCCCGCGGCGTGCGGGCGAACCGGACTCAAGGAGGGGTCGAATGATGGAAAAGGCCTTTGAATGGCTGTTGTGGAACAGCCGTTTCGTGGTGATTCTGGCGGTGATTGCGTCCATTCTGGGCATGCTGCTGCTGTTCGCGCTGGCATTCGAGAATGTCATCGGGCTGGTGTGGCAATACGTCGAGATGCGCTTCATGGGGGTGCCGCACGAGCATTTCCATGTCGAGGCCGTGGGGCAGGTGATTTCGGCCGTGGACGATTTCCTGCTCGGCACCGTGATGCTGATTTTCGGCCTTGGCCTCTACGAACTGTTCATCAGCAAGATCGACATCGCGCACAAGGACGATAACGCCAACAACATCCTGATGATCGACAGCCTGGACGACCTGAAGGACCGGCTCGCCAAGGTGGTGCTGATGATCCTGGTCGTGGCCTTCTTCAAGAACGTGCTGCACGTGACCTTCGACAATCCGCTGAACATTCTCTACATGGGCGGCGGCATTCTGCTGGTGTCACTGGCTACCTATTTCACGCACAAGGCGGGCGAGCACTGAGGCGATGAGCGCGGCAGCCGAGGCAGCCCACCGCAGGCTCTGGCTGCGGCGGGGGCTGGACGCGGCCCTGTTCCTGCTCACGGTGGGGGCCATCGTGTCCGCCTTCTGGGAGAAGGTGCCGTCG
>JALVTA010000186.1 GCA_027036095.1 Thiotrichales bacterium
GGCATGGGCTATGCGGTGCTGGATGCGGCAGACGGGGCCGAGGGACTGAGCCTGTTCTGCGAGCACGAGGCGGAGGTTGAGCTGGTGATTACCGACGCGGTGATGCCGGAGATGTCCGGCCCGGAGATGCTGCGTGCCATCCGCCAGCGCCGCCGCGACATGCCGGCCATCTTCATCACCGGCTACGATCCGCACAGCCTGGAAGAAGTGAAGAATCTCGAGCACGTGCACGTGCTGACCAAGCCGGTGCCGTTCGACGTGCTGGCCGGCCTGGTTGCGAAGCTGCTCGAGCAGCGTGCCGCGGACGCGTGATCGCCGGCGTGGACGAGGTGGGCCGGGGGCCGCTGGCGGGGCCGGTGGTGGCCGCCGCCGTCATCCTGTGGCCGGACGACCCGATGCGCGATGCCTACCGCGATTCCAAGAAGCTGTCGGAAAAGAAGCGCCGCCGGCTGTATCACCATCTGCGCCGGCATGCGCGGGCCGTGTCCGTCGCTCAGGCGAGCGTGGAGGAGATTGACCGGCTGAACATTCTGGAAGCGACGATGCTGGCCATGCGCCGCGCCGTGGACGGGCTGGAGACCAGGCCCACGCGGGTGCTGGTGGACGGCAACCGGCCGCCGCCGCTGGCCGTGCCGGTGGAGGCCGTGGTCGGCGGCGACGATGCGGTGAAGGAGATCGCCGCCGCCTCCATCGTGGCCAAGGTGGTGCGCGATCGCCTGATGCGCCGCCTTCATCACCGCTGGCCCGTCTATGGCTTCGACGGTCACAAGGGCTATGGCACGGCCCGGCACCTGCAAGCGCTGGCCGAACACGGCCCCTGCCCGCAGCATCGGCGCTCGTTCGCTCCGGTGAAGCGGGCGATGCGGATGCATTCGGGGTAAGCATTCACGGCTCAAGTGTTCCTCCCGTGCGCCGATAAGAGAGAAAGAAGTCAGGGCATCCTCTGATGCGCGGGCGTCAGGCCCGGAAGCGGCACGCGGGTTCCTTCCTCCTCCCTCCTCCCAGCCCCCGCCGTTTCCGGGCTTTCGTCCTGTCATCGGCGGGCAAAGCTGCTATTTTTCGCGCATGTCC
>JALVTA010000187.1 GCA_027036095.1 Thiotrichales bacterium
GCCGCACCGCGTCCGTGACCCACATGCAGCGGCCCGGTCGGGTTGGCAGAGACGAACTCCACCAGCACCGCCTGCCCCTGCCCCGCATCGCTGCGCCCGTAGGCCTCGCCCTGCTCCAGCACCGTCTTTACGGCGGAGAGCTTGCTGTCCTCGGCCACGAAGAAATTGATGAAGCCGGGCCCGGCGATCTCCACCTTCACCAGCCAGTCCGCTTCGGGGAGCACCGCCACGATGCGCTCGGCCATCTCCCGCGGCGCGCAACCGGCCGGCTTGGCCAGCGTCAGCGCCAGGTTAGTGGCGAAATCGCCATGCACCTTGTCACGGGTATGGTCCACGCGGATGTTCGGGGTGACCTCGGCAGGCAGCTGTCCGGACTGTTTGAGCTGTTCGATGCAGTGAGAAAGGGTCTGGGCGATCTGATTTTTCATGCCACGTCGTCAGAAATGGTTGGAAAGGGCGCATATTCTACGAAAAAAGGCCGCAGAACGGCCTTTTTCCAGCACGCGGCCGGGCGGCGGAACGGGCACCCGGCAAAATTGGGGGAGACCCCGTTTCCGGCTCACCCCTTGAGGGCGGCGGTGGCCAGAAAGGCCTGGTTGCGCAGGTTGTCCTTATCCTGCGTCGCCTCCGCCTCATCAGCGGACTGGGCGGCCACCACCGCCTGCCGGCCCAGCTCGCGGTAGTCCACCGGCTGCGCCTGCCGATCGGCACGGGCCGCCTCGGTCTGACGCAGCGACACCTTCACATCCTGCTGCGCGGCAGGTGCCGAATCCGGCGCAGCCGCCTGCGGCGCGCCCGGCTCGCGTTCCAGCTGCACCGACTGCAGCTGGCTCTGCAATGCGCTGTTGACACCGTTGATCATGCTTTCACCTCCCGCCTGTTGGCGCGCTCCGCCGGCAATGTCCCGTCACGGACGGGATCGGCGGAATGACTCTCAGCACTTTCATTGTAACTCCCGGGCGGAAATTGTCCAGAGATCAACGCCTTATCCAGCGCCCACACCAGCGCCGCCACCCACAGCACCATGGCCCACAGCAGGTAGAGCCACACCATGAACATGGGCAGC
>JALVTA010000188.1 GCA_027036095.1 Thiotrichales bacterium
GCCCCATCACCTCTATGACAGCGGTCTGAAACTGATCGAACGACTTCCCGCCTTCTTCCCGGGCTACACGCCCCGGCCCTCACTGCTGCATGGCGACCTGTGGGGCGGCAACAGCGCCTTTACCGTGGACGGTGAGCCGGTCATCTACGACCCGGCCAGCTATTACGGTGATCATGAGGCGGATATGGCCATGACCGAACTGTTCGGCGGCTTCGGCAGCGACTTCTATGCAGCCTATCGGGAGGTTTTCCCGCTGGATGCCGGCTACCGCGTGCGCAAGACCCTATACAATCTCTACCACATTCTTAACCACTTCAATCTGTTTGGTGGCAGCTATGCCAGCAGCGCACAGCGCATGATCGATCAACTGCTTGCGGAGGCAAGATGAAAACCTTTTCTCTGGCCATTACCGGCTCCGGCGGCAGCGGCGTGGTCACCGCCGGCAAGATCCTGCTGCACGCCGTGGCCTACGCGGGCTACTGGGGCTGGATGGCCAAGTCCTTTGGCCCGCAGATCCGCGGCGGCGAATCGGCGGTAATGCTCCATCTGGCCGACACGCCCGTGGAGCACAACAGCGATACCTTCGATCTGCTGCTGGGACTGGACTGGCACGGCTTCGAGCGTTTTGCCGACGAGGCGCCCCTGTCCGAGGCGGCCCAGATATGGCATGACGAGCACACGCCGCCGCCCACTTCCCTCAGCGGCTACCACACCCGTGCCCTGCCGTTGAAAAGCCTGGCCAGCCAGGTACCCAAAGGGCACATCAACATGGTCGCTGCTGGCGCACTTGGGGCCTGGCTGGGCCTGCCATTTGAAGCGCTGGAAAAGAGCCTGCGCAAACTGCTGAGCCGCAAGGGCGAAGAGGTGGTGCAGCAGAACCTGCAGCTGATCCGGCTGGGTTTTGACCAGTGCGAGCCTCAACCAGATCTGCTCAGCAGCTGGGAACGCCACAGTGATACCCCATGGCTGGTGCAAGGCAACCCGCTGACCGGGCTGGGACTTTTGCGCGGCGGCATCCGCTTTTTCAGCGCCTATCCCATCACGCCGGCCACCGACCTGTCCGAGTGGCTGGCCAGCCGTCTGCCGACGCAGAACGGCGTGCTCATTCAGAGCGAAGATGAGCTGGCCGCCATCAATATGGCCATTGGCGCCAGCTTTGCCGGCGCACCGGCGGCCACCGCTACCTCCGGCCCCGGCCTGAGTCTGATGATGGAGGGCATCGGTCTGGCCATTGCGGCCGAGGTGCCGGTCACCGTGGTCAATGTCAACCGGGGCGGCCCGTCCACCGGCATTCCCACCAAGTCGGAGCAGTCCGACCTGGAGAGCCTGCTGCTCGGCCCTCACGGGGACAGCCCCCATGTGGTCACTGCACCGCTGGGCATTGCCGATCTGGCTGCGACGGCCCAGTGGAGCGTGTGGCTGGCGGAAACCCTGCAGACCGCCGTGCTGATGGCCTCTGAACAGCGTCTGGCCATGGCGGAAGCCATTCTGCCGCCTGTCGAAGCGCTGGATCTGCCCACACCCGAGCGGGGTGTGAAGGACTGCAGCGACTGGGTACGCTTTGCCACCGATGCCATGAGCCCGCTGCCGGTACCCGGCCAGGACAGCTGCCGCTATGTGGCCGACGGGCTGGAGCATACACCCACCGGCGTGCCGTCCAGCTTCGCCAGCGACCACAGGGCACAGCTGAACCGCCGTGCCCGCAAGCTGACCGATTTCCACTATGGTGAACGGGCGTTCGAATGGGACGGTCCGCATGATGCGGAAACCCTGCTGATCGGGACTGGCAGCCTGTGGCCGCTGCTGAAACACTGCGCTCGTGCACGCACCGAAGCCGGCCACCCCACTGCCGCACTGGGGCTGCGTTTGCTGATGCCTCTGCCGATCGAGCAGCTGCGCCCCCTGCTGGAAAAGGCCCAACGGCGACGGGTGGTGGAACAGACCCACGGGGCGCAGCTGCTGCACTATCTGCAGGGGCAGCTGCCGGACATCCCGCTGGACGGCCTGGCCCGTCCCGGGCCGTTACCCATCCGTCCCGGTGAGGTGCACCAGTTCCTGGAGGAGGATGGCTGATGCCCTTTGCCAACGACTACAAATCCGACATCCATCCTATCTGGTGCCCGGGCTGCGGACACTTCATGGTGCTGCGGGCGCTGACCCAGGCGATGGCCTGGCTGGAACTGGACAAGGATCGCACGGCGGTCATTTCCGGCATCGGCTGCTCTTCCCGCCTGCCCGCCTATGTGGACACTTACGGCTTTCACGGCCTGCACGGCCGCGCCCTGCCGCTGGCCACCGGCGTCAAGCTGGCCAACCCGGAACTGACGGTCATCGTTGCTTCGGGCGATGGCGATGCCTACTCCATCGGTGGCAACCACTTTCTGCATGCCTGCCGGCGCAACCTGGACATGACGCTGATCGTGATGGACAACCGTGTCTATGGCATGACCAAGGGACAGCCCTCCCCTACGACGGAACCGGAGTGGAAGGCAAAGCTGGCGCCCCACGGCACCCACCTGCGTCCATTCCAGCCCATGGCGCTGGCGCTCTCGGCCGGGGCCAGTTTCGTGGCCCGGGGCTTTTCTGGCAACCCGGCAGAACTGAGCAAGGTGATTGCCGCAGGCATCGAGCATCAGGGCTTCAGCTTTATCGAAGTGCTCAGCCCCTGTGTCACCTTCCGCCCGGAGGAGCTGGCCTGGCGGCACGAAGCCGCGCCGCTGGATGCCGAACCCACGGACGATCTGTGCACCGCCATGCACAATGTGCTGAAAAAGCCGGCCCTGACCACCGGCATCTTCTATCAGGCGCAACGTCCCGTCTGGGAGCCGGACACGGCGGCGCACAGACCGCTTGACGCCCTGGCTGAGGAGGCCTTTGCCCTATGAACACCCGGCAACAGGATTGCGCCCGCGCCCGCCTCCTGGTAAGCGACCTGACCCAGATTCTGCGCGACACGGCGCATACGCTGCAGGCGCATCACAACCCGAATGCGGCCGACTGGCTGCTGGCCGTGCTCGATCAGCTGGAGCGGCACCGTCAGACCGTCCAGCAGCTGTGCGCGGACGCGCCGATGCTGCCGCCCTGGGAAGCGCCCACACTCAGCAGCCTCAATGCCTTCATGGACGGGGTGGACATGCATGCAACACCCACCATGCTGCGCCCGCTGCTGGAACAGGTGCTCCGGGAGCTGGCCGACTGGTATGCCGCCTGTGACCATCTACCGGACAAGGCACGACTGATCACCCAACTGCAGCAGCTGCAATGGCCGGACATGCCGGAAAACGGCACGGCACACGGCGATCTCCTGGCCCCGGTCAATGAAGAGGGCAGCTGACGCCCTCTGGTAAAATAGCGCGCCACCACCGATTCAAGGAGACCCCACCATGCGCATCATTCTGTTGGGCGCCCCCGGCGCCGGCAAGGGCACCCAGGCCCAGTTTCTCAGCAAACATTTCGGCATTCCGCAGATTTCCACCGGCGACATGCTGCGCGCCGCCATCGCCGAAGGCACCGCGCTGGGCAAGGAGGCCAAAAAATACATGGATGCAGGACAGCTGGTGCCGGATGAGGTTATCGTCGGCCTGGTCAAGGAGCGCATCGCCCAGCCGGACTGTGCCAAAGGCTTCCTGCTGGACGGCTTTCCCCGCACCGTGGCCCAGGCGGACGCCCTCAAGGCTGCCGGTGTGGACATTGACGCAGTCATCGAAATCGACGTGCCCGATGAAGTGATCGTGGAGCGCCTTTCCGGCCGCCGCGTGCACCCTGCTTCCGGGCGTACCTACCACATCCAATACAACCCGCCCAGACAGGAGGGCGTGGATGATGAGACCGGCGAACCGCTGATTCAGCGCGATGACGACAAACCTGAGACCATCCGCAAGCGCCTGGCCGTCTACCACGAACAGACCGCCCCGCTGGTGGACTATTATCGCCGGGAAGCCGAGGCCAATCCGTCGCTCAAATACATCCATATCGATGGCACTCAGCCGATCGACAAGGTGGAGCAGGCGATCCTTGCCGCACTGGAGAAATGAAATTGACACCCTGCGCGCCTTTGTCTAAAATGCGCGCATTCTTTTGGCCAGGTAGCTCAGTTGGTAGAGCAAGGGACTGAAAATCCCTGTGTCGGCAGTTCGATTCTGCCCCTGGCCACCATCTTCATAAAAGCCGGTTTCATGCCGGTTTTTTTGTCCCTGTGAAACGGGACCGCTCACGCGGGAGTGGTGGAATTGGTAGACACGCCAGATTTAGGTTCTGGTGCCGCAAGGCGTGAGAGTTCGAGTCTCTCCTCCCGCACCATCTTATGACAGCAGACACACTCCACCTGCACACTTAGCCGCGCTGACTGTGACGCGCCTTGAAAGCGGCAATGGCCGGCGGAACATTGGCCCGATGCGCCTGCTCGGGTCGGTCACGAAACTGACGCATGGCCTCAATGGCCTCTTCTGCACTGGCAAAGGTGGCAATCGCCTGTCCCTGACGATAGACGGTAAAACCGTTTTCACTGCGGTCGATGCTGTAGCCCTTCATGATACCTCTCCTCATGTTCTGTATCGGCAGCCCTTAAAATAAGTTGCCAATTTTACGTCAACATGAACTTTCAAAGGCTTACAAGAAACTTTCATGCCAGAGCTTCCAGAAGTCGAGACAACGAGAAAAGGCCTTGCCCCCCACCTGAGCGGACGCACGCCGGTGCGGGCCATCGTGCGTCAGCCCAGTCTGCGCTGGCCGGTGGAGGCCGACGCCCTCAACCGCTGGTGCGGCGCCCCTATCACGGCAGTGAACCGGCGCAGCAAATGGCTGGTGCTGGAAAACGCCCACGGCCATGTACTGGTTCACTTGGGCATG
>JALVTA010000189.1 GCA_027036095.1 Thiotrichales bacterium
TGGAGTGGGTCAAGTTTACCGCGCCGAAGCCGGTTCAGACTCAGGCAGCCGTCCAGCAGACCGCAACAGAGGTACCGAAGGCAGCCCCCGCTACCGGGCATGCGGGCGCAGCTGCGCCCAATGAGGCACCGAGCGTGAAGACGGCGGTGGCCAGTGCCGGGCGGGTGCATGTGCGCACGGATGTGTTCGACATGGAGCTGGACCGCCAGGGGGGCGACATTCGGGTCGCGAAGCTGCTCAAGTTCGCCGCCAGTTCGGAGGAAAAGGACAAGCCCTTCACCCTGCTGGACGATCAGGGGCCGCTGTTTTTCATCGTGCAGAACGGTCTGACTACGCCGGATGGCAGCCCGGCGCCCACCCACAAGGTAGTGTGGCAGGCGCAGAAGTCTGACTATACGCTCAAGGGCGATACGCTTGAGGTGCCCTTCGTGTGGCAAAAGGACGGGGTGAAGGTGACCAAGACCTATGTGTTCACCCGTGGCAGCTATGTGGTCAGGGTGCGCTATCACGTGGAGAATCACACGGGCAAGGCCTGGCAGGGGTCCCTCTACAGCCAGTTGCAGCGTAACCGCTATGTGCCCAACGCCAGCCGTATGATCTTCACCTACACCGGACCGGTGTTCTACGACCCGGAGAACAAGTATCAGAAGGTTAAGTTTGACGATCTGCTGAAAAACCCGATTCAGGCCAAGCCGGCCCAGGGTGGCTGGGTGGCCATGATTCAGCACTATTTCCTTGGTGCCATCGTGCCGGATCAGAACGCCACCAACACCTACTACGGCAAGGCCCTGGGTGCGGACCGCTTCGTGGTGGGGGTCATCTCGCCGGTGAAGGCCGCCGCGCCGGGCCAGTCAGTCTCCTTTGAGCATACCTATTTCCTCGGCCCTGAGATCGAAGAGCTGCTCAAGCCGGTGGCCCCCGGCCTTGAGCTGACCAAGGATTTCGGCGTGCTGACGGTGATCGCTGAGCCGCTGTTCTGGCTGCTGAAGATGATCCACAGCGTAGTGGGCAACTGGGGCTGGGCCATCATCATCCTCACCATTCTGGTCAAGCTGGCCTTCTTCAAGCTGTCCGAGACCAGCTACCGCTCCATGGCCCGGTTGCGCAAGTTCCAGCCCAAGCTGCAGCAGCTGAAGGAGAACTACGGCGACGACAAGCAGCTGTTCCAGCAGAAGCTGATGGAGCTGTATCGGGAGGAGAAGATCAATCCCATGGGGGGCTGCTTGCCCATTCTGGTGCAGATGCCGGTGTTCATCGCTCTCTACTGGGTGCTGCTCTATTCGGTGGAGCTGCGCCAGGCGCCGTGGATTCTGTGGATTGACGATCTGTCCGCGCCGGACCCCTATTATGTGCTGCCGCTGTTGATGGGCGCGAGCATGTGGCTGCAGCAGAAGCTTAACCCGACCACCATGATGGATGAGACTCAGCAGAAGGTGATGCAGCTGATGCCGATCATCTTCACCATCTTCTTCTTGTGGTTCCCGTCCGGTCTGGTGCTCTACTGGGTGGTGAACAATTCGCTGTCCATCGCCCAGCAGTGGTACATCACCCGCAAGATTGAGCAGGAAGGGTAATTAATCTGCTGCAGACCGGGATAAGCCTGCTCGTTCATGGTTCCGCCATCAAGTGGCTGTAAGGCTTGAGGCGGGCGCGGCGCAAACGCCCTGCGGTCAGACATGCGCCGCGCTGATCCACCTCTGACGCCAACAGCCACCAGGATGGCTCCACAAATCGCTGTGCGGCTTATCCCGCTCCGCGATACTGTTTCGGGAAACGCTAATGCTGCGGGACGATGACACCATAGCCGCCATTGCCACGCCGCCGGGTCACGGCGGCATCGGCATCGTGCGTGTCTCCGGCCCGCAGACGCGCGCCATCGCCGAGGCAGTCACCGGCCGCACCCTTGCCCCCCGCTACGCCCACTACGGCCCCTTTTACGGCGAGGATGACGAAGTACTGGATGAGGGCATCGCCCTGTTCTTTCCCGGCCCTTATTCCTTCACCGGTGAAGATGTACTGGAGCTGCAGGGCCACGGTGGTCCGGTGGTGCTGGAGTGGCTGCTCAGACGGGTGCTGACACTGGGCGCGCGACTGGCGGAGCCGGGCGAATTCTCCCGCCGTGCCTTCCTCAACGACAAGCTGGATCTGACCCGCGCCGAAGCCATTGCCGATCTGATCAATGCCACCACGGAGCAGGCGGCGAAAAGCGCCCTCAAGAGCCTGCAGGGCGACTTCGCCCGGCGGGTGGAGGCGCTGGTGGAGGGGCTGATCAACCTGCGCCTGTATGTGGAGGCGGCCATCGATTTTCCCGAGGAGGAGATCGACTTTCTCGCCGACGGACAGGTGGGCGAACGTCTGCAGGCACTGATCGACCAGCTGGAGCACCTGCTGCATCAGGCGCAGCAGGGTGCGCTGCTGCAGGAAGGCATGACGGTGGTCATCCTCGGCCGCCCCAATGCGGGCAAGTCCAGCCTGCTCAATGCGCTTGCGGGGCGCGAAAGCGCCATTGTCACCCACATTGCCGGCACCACCCGGGACACCATCCGCGAACACATT
This sequence comes from Thiotrichales bacterium, assembly GCA_027036095.1. Lineage (GTDB taxonomy): Bacteria > Pseudomonadota > Gammaproteobacteria > Thiomicrospirales > Thiomicrospiraceae > Sulfurivirga. The sequence continues at coordinate 2,557 of JALVTA010000189.1, forward strand.
CAGATCGACGGCCTGCCGCTGCACATCGTGGACACAGCAGGCCTCCGGGAGACGGAGGATGTGGTCGAGCGCATCGGCATCGAACGGGCTTGGCAGGCCATCGAGCAGGCGGACCATGCGCTGGTGGTCATTCCCGCCGATGGGGAGATCGCCCCGGAGGATGCCGCCATTCTGGCAAAACTGCCCCCCACCATGCCGGTGACGGTGGTGCGCAACAAGATTGATCTCATAGGCGCCGAGCCTCATGTGGAAATGCAGGACGGGCGCACGGTCATCTGGCTGTCGGCCAAGCACGGGCAGGGGCTGGAGCTGCTGCGGGATCACCTGAAACAGGCGGTGGGTTACGCTCAGACGCCTGACGGGGTGTTCATGGCCCGCCGGCGCCATGTGGAAGCCTTGCAGAACGCCCTGACCCAGCTGAAGACCGGGGCGGAAAATCTGGCCGTCCACGCCGCCGGCGAGCTGCTGGCGGAAGACCTGCGTCAGGCCCAGCAGGCGCTGGAGAGCATCACCGGCCGTTTCACTTCCGACGATCTGCTGGGGGAGATTTTCTCCAGCTTCTGCATCGGCAAATAGCTTTTTTCGACGGGGCCTCCCCCATTTTTGCAGGATGCCGTTTCAGCCCGGCGTCGGCACTCCGTCATTCCGCCATGCAGGTGGCTTTTTCTGCCGGAAATACCCTTTTCGAGGGCGTTTTTCAGCCTTGCCCGCCGGTTGCGGTGCTCCATTTTCATCAAAGACGGGTTCTGGACGGGATGGGTCACGCCCTCGGTCTGGCCGAGGACGTGTCGGGTCAAATCAGCTGCGCTACTGGCGCCAGTAGCCCCAATGGAACCATCCGTACCAGCGCATCTTGCGGGTGGTGCAGTCCAGCGCTTGGTACTGGCGCTCCCAGTCGATGAAAGGCCAGGTCCAGCTCATGATCATCCACTGAAAGAAGGTAACACGGGTGGCTTTCTGACGGGCAAAGTCCACGCAGCTGTTCTGGAAGTAGGCGTACTTGTTGCGATGGGTGAAGGGAATCGGCACCACGCCGAAGAGGGTGGCCCATTCATTGCCGATTTTGCCCTTGTAGCTCAGGCAACGCTGAATTTCGGGCTGGACCTGTTTGCCGATGTAGGGATAGTCCAGCTCGGTGGAGAAGAAAAAGAAGTGCCTGCGGTTGTTGAAGGTGGGCAGTTTGGTGGGATCTTCCACCACGGCGGAAATGTCCGGTACCTGTTCAATGTGGGTACCGGCGATACAGGTGCCCTTGCGACCGACATAGAACCAGCCGTTGGCATAGACTTTGTCTTCGGGCAGATCGGTACTGAATCCAAGCACGTTCAGCCTGCGGTAGTTGTATTGACTGCGCACCTTGCGGTTGACATCGCGTCGTTTCATCACATCACCATCATGTTCCAGCGCATAGAAGCGCTTGTCCCAGGGAATGTGATTCCATTGGCCCGTCCACAGGTTGTAGAAGTATTCCGGGAAGGGGTTTTTCTTGTTGATTCTGATGGGCAGATTGGACTTGGCCCGCTCGAAGGCAGCCCTGTCACCATCCCGCATCAGTTTGCGGATGAAGCCGGTCGTGTCTTTTTCTTCGTTCTTGCCGAGCCACTGGGCGGATATGGGTACTGTGGGGTATTTGACCCAGTCAACGCCCAGGTTGTCGGTAATTTTGGGTGCCAGACCGAAGTCGCAGTATTTTCTCCGCTGTGGTGAGTCGGCGGCACCCATGGCCTGACGGATGCCAGGCGGCAGAAGGGGATCCAGCGGGGTCTTCATGCAGGCGGCGTAGCGGTTGTTGCAGAAGCAGCTGGCCAGGTTGCCGTCATTTTCTGCTTCAGGCGGCAGACCGTAGAGCGCGCGACCTACCGGATGAAAATTGAGCAGACCGGAGGTGTCACGGATTTCTACGCTGACCGCATCGAACGGAACCGGATCTTCATTGTCAGCCAGGCCTTCCTTGGGATGGGCGGGATCTGCGCAGTTGCGCTTGTCGATGCCTTCTTTGACGTACTGGTCACAGGGTACGAAACGTTCGTGCAGCTGCAGGGTGATGCCTGTTTTGGGATCCGTCCAGGTGTAGTCATCGGGCACCATGCGTCCGTAGGTCAGTTGCAGGCGGTAGCTGCCGGGTTTCAGATCGATTTTGCAGCAGGTAGTGCCCCTATATTGCTGTAAATTCGGATTGGCCACCGTGGCCGCCACTCGTAGGATTGGTGTTGCGAACATCAAGCTGACCAAGAGGAGCAACCACGATGGCCAAGTATGAGATTACAGTG
>JALVTA010000190.1 GCA_027036095.1 Thiotrichales bacterium
TGCTGTCAACGGGTTCATGCCTGCTCCTCGTTGTGTCGCGATTTGAAAAGGTGGCCTGCGCCCTCGGCGCAAGGCCGCGCAATATAGCGAAATCGCCGCCAATGCTCCAGTGCGCAGATGGCTTGCCGGCGGCTTGAGGGTGTTGGCGGGACAGGCCGTTCCGCACCACCAGCATCGCAATCAAAGGGCGCCTGCCGCACGCAGGCGCCCTTTGACATCGAGGCGAACGATGCGCCCCTAAACGGGCATCACGAGCGATCCGTGGCCCGGGTTCGCCACTGGCCTGTCCGCCGGGAGACCGTTTCGGTCATGAACAGCGTGCCTCCGATCAGCAGAATGCCGCCAGAGAAGATGACAAGATCCTTGATGTCGTCCACTTCCATGCCGATGGCCAGTTCGAAGAACTTCACGATCAGCACCATGATGATGACCTTGCCCAGACGTGACTTGAGATCATCCAGGTTGTTGACCGACAGCATGTGTTTTGCGGATTCGTCATGACGTTCATAGGCATGCTCGATCTTGCTGATGTAGAGCTCGTAAATGCCCAGGCCGAAGATCATCAGCACGATGGCCAGCAGGAACACATCGATGACCTTGACCACCATGGCCACGGCATCCGCGCGCATCACGCCACGGGCCTGCATGCTGTCGAGCTGGTAATAATCGAGCATCCGGTCCACGGCATAGACGGTATCCACGGCCGAGATGTAGAACATGCACAAGGCGGCCACGACGCTGCATACAGCGGCGATCAGCACCGACCATCGCATCTTCCATAACACTCGCTCGAATCCGCGCTCGATGTTCTTCCTCAGGTTGCTGTTCATCACTCCTCCTGTGCGGCTGTCGGCAAGCCCACAGCCGTTGTCGTCTTCAAGGGATTTCAGGGGTGGGGCTATTCGCTGCCGCGCTCGGGCCGTTCGGCGGCAGGGGGCTGGGCCCGCTCGGTGAACATCAGCGCCGCAGCGCTCATGAACACGCCAGCCGCCATCAGCATCAGGCCCATCGTGTTGTCAACTTCCATACCGATGGCCAGCTCGAAGAACTTCACGATCAGGATCATCATGATGACCTTGCCAAGACGGGCTTTCAGGTCATCGAGGCTGTTGATGGAAAGAAGGTGCCTGGAGGCCTCGCGGCATTCTTCGTAGGCGTGCTCGATCTTGCTGATGTAGAGCTCGTAGATACCCATACCGAAGATCACCAGCACGATGGCCAGCAGAAAGACATCGATGATTTCCACCACCTGTGCCACGGAAGCCGAGCGGAGCTCGCTGCGCTCGGTCATGTCGGCCATGGAGGCGTATTTTCCGATGTCCTCCAGCAGGTAGAAGGTATCCACGCCAGCGATGTAGAACATCAGCAGGGCCGCCGCCAGGCTGCTGGACACGGCCACGATGATCGCCCATCGCGTATGCCAAAGCGCACCCTCAAAGAATGCCTCGACGGGCTTCCGGTCCTCCGAACGCTTCATGCTTCCTCCTCATCGCCCGATGGTGGGCGATCCTGTTCTGGCTATTCTATCGGTTGTATCAGAAAAGACTTTAATGTAAATTTCGTCACTAAAGTTATTATAATTATCAGCGATAAAATCGGACAAGGAGGGTGAGATGGAGTTTTTCACCACCGGCGAAGCCGCGCGGATGTGCGGCGTGCAGCTGAACACCATCAAGAATTGGATTCGGAATGGCGATCTATACGCCGTGCGAACACCGGGCGGCCACTGGCGCATCCCCCGCGCCGGGTTCCTGGCATTCATGAGTCGCATGGGCATTGCATTGCCAGAGGAAGCTAACAGGAAAGAAAGCGACAAGCCGAGCATCCTCATCATTGACGACGACCCAGCGGCGCACGAGTTGATGAGCGGCATGCTGGCGCTGGAATTCCCGGAACATGAAATCCATTCCGCGTTCGATGGCTATTCGGGCCTGATCGACATCGGCTTGTATCAACCCGACCTGGTTCTGCTGGACATCATGATGCCAGAGGTCAATGGCCTGGAAATCATCCACCGGCTCAAGCAGCCGGATTCACCCATGCCCCATGCGCGCATCATTGCCGTGACGGCGGCTTCTGATCGCCGGCTGGTGGTCAGGCGCATCCGGGCCGCGAAACCCGAGGCGTTGCTGTTCAAGCCATTGGATGCGGACACGTTCACGGAAACGGTGCGCAAGGTGCTGGAAAAGCCTGCGCAGTCTTCCTTTCTTGAAGCCGGCGCGGGGATATGACGATGGCCACGATCCTGCTGGTGGACGACGAACCCATGCTGCTGGAGTTGTTCCGCGAGGTGCTGGAAGGCCTGCACCGGATCCTGGTTGCCGGCTCGGTGGGCGAGGCCTTGCGCATCCTAGAGAAGGAAGCGGTGGATGCCGTGACCTGCGACTACCGCCTGGCCGATGGCACGGGAGAGGACGTGCTGGACTGGATTCGCCAGCACAGGCCCGAACTGCTGGAACGCACCGCCTTGCTGACCGGGGCCGACACCTCGGGGGTATTCAACCGCGATGTCCTGATATTGCGCAAGCCGCTGCCGATGGAGCGGCTGTTGGAGATAGTAGAAGGGTGGTTTTCGGCAACAGGAGAGGACCAAGCAAATGACGGATGAATCAACGCCGTGGTTTGCACGGCTCAACACCAGGATCAACCTGTTGCTGGTTCTGCTTCTGGCGCTGATGCTGGGGATCGGCGTGTACTGGCTGGATGCCAAGGGAAAGCAGATTGCCGAGCAAGACGAGGTGGAGCGCGCCGAGACAACGGCCGAGACCGCCATCTCCAGCCTCAAGAGCATCATGCTGGCCGGCCGCGGCCCCATCGCCCACCAGTGGCTGGAACGCCTGGCCCATCAACCTACCATTGATTTTGCGCGCATCTATCGCGTGGATGGCACCGAGGCCTTCCACGACCTGAAGACCGTGAATGCGGTCAACGAGTTCATCGGCGAGGCCCGTTTTCATCGTCAGCCCATCCCGGGAGGTGGAACGATTAACCCGACGCTTAAACCGCTGTTCGACCAGGTGGTACGGCAAGGTGAACGCCTGAAGCGGCGGGATGGCGAACGCCTGACCGTGCTCTATCCCATTCACGTGGAAAACGCCTGCCTCCAGTGCCACGGCTACACCAGCCACCCGCTGCGCGGCGTGCTGGTGATGGGGCTGAACACCCAGGCGGCAGTCTCCCGCGTGGGCCAGATGGTGAATTCGGCCCGCTGGGGGCTCGGAATGATGCTGGTCGTGTTCACGGGCCTGGCCATCTGGCTGTTCCGCCGGCAGGTGGTCAACCCGCTCGATGACCTGCGGCATGCCGCGCTGGCTATTATCGGCGGCGACTTGGAGCATCGCATCCACAGCAAGCGCAAGGACGAATTCGGGGTGGTTGCAAATGCCTTCGACCAACTGGTGGATCACTTGCAGGCCAAGATCGAGCGAGAGAACCGGCAAGCGGAGCGCCAGCGGTTACTGACCGAGGCCGTCATCGAGCTTTCCCAGCAGACGGCCAAGGATGAGCTGCTGCGCCACGTGGGCGCGCTGGCCCGTCGGGTGACGCGCGCCCGTTACGCCATGGTCACCTACATGGATGCCGATGGAGAGCGACACCTGATCCCTTCCGGCATTTCCGATGAGCAGGCCCAGGCCATTGCCCGCCCGCCGGAGGGCAAGGGCCTGCTGGGGCTGTTCTGGGAGGGCCATGAGCCGGTGCGGGTGGACGACATCGCCGCGCACCCGGCCAGCATCGGCTTCCCTGAGGGCCATCCGATAATGAAGACGCTGCTGGGCGTGCCCATCGTCTTTGCCAATGAGCCGCTGGGCGCCATCTACCTCTGTGACCGGGAGGACGGCCAGCCGTTCGACGAAGAGGACGAGCGCATCGTGACCACGCTGGCCTCGGCCTGTGCGGTGGCGCTGTCCAACCTGCGCAACACCCAGTCTGAACTGGCCCGCATCAACCAGCGGCTGCATGCGAGGGAGATCGAGCTGGAGCTCCTCAATGAGGAACTCGTCCGCGCCAACGAGGCCAAGAGCCAGTTCCTTGCCAATACCAGCCACGAGCTGCGCACGCCGCTGAATGCCATCATCGGCTTCTCGGAGCTGTTGAAGAATCCGAAGACCGGCGAGTTGAGCGACAAGCAGCGCCGCTACGTGGAGCACGTGCACGCCAGCGGCAAGCGCTTGCTGACCATCATCAACGATCTGCTGGACATCAGCAAGATCGAGGCGGGCATGATGACCATCGAGGAGGTGGTCTGCCAGCCCTGCGAGATCGCGCGCAATGTCATCCAGGAGCTGTTGCCACTGGCCGAGCAGAAGCACATCGCGCTCACCCTCGAAGCCGAATGCGGCGAGGACGAGCAGGTGGTGCTGGATGCCGGCAAGCTGCACCAGATGCTGGTGAACCTGGTGGGCAATGCCATCAAGTTCACGCCAGAGGAGGGGAGGGTGACCGTGCATGTTCGCCTGGATCGCTCCACCCCGAACAAGCCGCGGGTGGTGATGACGGTGCAGGATACCGGTTGCGGCATTGCCCCCGAAGACCAGGAGAAGATCTTCGAACCCTTCGTGCAGGCACGGGGCGGGCTCACGCGCGAGCATGGCGGCACGGGGCTGGGGCTGGCGCTCACGCGCCGGCAGGTGAACCTCCTGGGCGGCTCGATCCGGCTGCAGAGCGAGGTCGGGAAGGGCAGTTGCTTTACCATCGAGCTGCCGGCCGAACCAACAGGTGGGCCAAGCGCCGAGGCTCCGGCAGTGGAAGCGGAAGAAGAAGCCGAAGCGGAAACAATCGAATCGGCGGCCGTGGAGG
>JALVTA010000191.1 GCA_027036095.1 Thiotrichales bacterium
GGGCGGAAAGGATCCAGTTGTTGCGCAGCGGTGACCAGGGGGCGATCGGGTCACTGTCGGTGTGCCCCTCGACGCTGATCTCCGGCTGAAAGCGGCGCTGCTCCCGCTCGGCCAGCGCCAGCACCGCACGGCCGGCGGGCGTGGCCTGCTCGTTGAACAGGCGCAGGTAGCGGAAGGTGCGCCCCAGCGCGGTGACCTGGCGCAGCAGCTCCGTCGAGGGGGTGGCCGAGCCGGAGGCGAAGGCGCCGTCGGTGCGGATGCGCAGCACCACGCCGCGGCTGTCGCGCATGACGCTCACCAGCGTGAGCCGCTCCTCGCGTACCGCCCGCTTCAGCTCGGCGTAGGTGTGGGTCAGCTCGTCGTCCAGCCATTTCTGCACCCGGGAGATGGCGCCGTAGTTGAGCGCCAGCATCATGACGAAGAAGGTGATCAGCAGGGTGGTCATGTCCCCGAAGGAGAGCAGCCACACGCTCTTGACCCGTTCACGCAGGGCATCGCTGTCGGCGCTCATGGGCGGGTGTCCTCCCACATGTCCGGCTGCAGGTAGAGCTCCACCCGCTCGTTGCGGGCATCGGCCGGGTCGGCAAACAGCGGATGCAGCGCCCCGTAACCGGCAATGGCCCAGTATTCATCCGCCAGCAGGCTGGCACGCTGCAACGCCTGGCGCACCCGGTCGGCACGGTAGAGACTGAGCGTCATGGCGTCCGTAAAAGGCGCATCCGCCGGCAGCGGACGGCTGTCAGTGTGTCCCTCTACCCGCAGGGTCAGGCGCAGGCGGAAACCGCGGCTTTCGATCTGCTGCACCAGCAGGCCGTAACGCTGCTGGAAGCGGGCCAGATCAAGCGCGCGCAGCAGCCGCCCCATGGCGGTCAGATAGGGCTCGAAGCGGGGGTTGATCCGGTCGCTGCCCGGTGCGAACAGGGGTGCGTCAGCGAACAGGGCCGGTGCCGGGTAGAGGCGCACCCCCTTGGGAAAGTCGTTCTCCACCCGCACCCAGTCCATGCCCTGCCGGCGCAGGGCGTCCTTGACGTCCAGATAGAGCTGCTGGGTGAGCTGCTGGTGGGCGCGCTTGACGGCAATGCCCTCCAGCTGCACCTGGGTGATCAGCACCACGAAGAAGGCCAGCAGTGCCGAGAACAGCGCCACATAGGTCATCATCCAGATGCGCTGGAAGCGCGCCGCGCGCGCCTCGCCTGCCGCGACCTGCTGCTGCGCGTTCATGTCAGCGCAGCGCCTCCAGTTTCTCGGCCATCTGCTCGTCCAGATGGGCCAGCAGCCTGTCCTTGACCATCAGCGGCCCCTCCTGATGCCACAGTGCCACCACCGCCTCGATGACCAGACGGTTCTTGAACGCCTCGGCATCGGCCAGCACCTTGAGCTTGCCCGCCACCGGCATGAACACCAGATTGGCCAGCAGCACGCCGTAGAAGGTGGTCACCAGCGCCAGCCCCATGCCGGTGAGCAGCCCGGCGAGCATGTTCTGGGTCTGCTCGGCGCCGAAGGCGGCCACCGCCTGCTCGCCGCCCTGCTGAGTCATCATGATGATCAGCCCCATGACCGTGCCCATCATGCCGAAGGCGGGCGCGTAGGCGGCCATGGTGTTGAACACTTCCTGACAGACCAGCTGGCGCAGCAGGCCGCTGTTGAGGCGGCTTTCCAGCACGCGGCGCAGCTGCTGCTCGTCCTTGTAGATGAGCGCCTCGCCCAGGGCGTAGCGGAAGAAGGGATCGGAGACCTCGTCGGCGGCGCGCTCCAGCGCCAGCAGCCCGCCGCGCTTGACCCGGTGGGCCAGCTCCACCGCCTCCTCGACGATCGCATCCGGCTTCGGCGGTTCATGGGTCAGCACGCGCCACAGCCCATGGAAAACGCACATCACCTGCGAGAAGGGGTAGTTGACCAGCACCGCCGCCAGGGTGCCGCCCACCACCACGCCCAGCGCCTGGGCATTGAAAAAGGCGCCGATAATCTGGCCGGTGTCATAGTCCACCATGCTCAGCAGGAGGACCATCAGGCCGATTATGGCGCCCAGAATGGTGGCGGCTTTGCTCATGGCATCCCTTGTGTCAGTTCATGCCGGCCTGCCCTCCCTGCGGCGCGCTCAACAGGTGTTCGGCAAACCAGCGCTGCATCTGTTCGCTGATGGCTTTCGGTTTCTGGCCGTAAAAGTGGAACGGCGCGCTGATCTCCACCCGAATCCGGCCCGGATATTTGAGAAAACTGTTCTTCGGCCATACTTCGCCGGCATTGTGGGCCACCAGATAGCTGGGCACGTCCGCCTGCGCCGCCAGCATCGGCCCACCGATCTTGATTTCGCCCGGAACACCCGGCGGCATGCGCGTGCCCTCCGGGAAGATGACCACCCACAGCCCGGCTTCAAGCCGTTTCAATCCTTCGGAGACCAGCTTCTGCAGTGCCTTGCGGCCCGCCTTGCGGTCCAGCGCAATGGGGTGCAGCAGCGCCATGCCCCAGCCGAAGAAGGGAATGCGCAAAAGCTCCTGCTTGAGCACATACACCTGCGGCGGAAAGATGGACTGCAGCGCAATGGTCTCCCAGGCCGATTCATGCCGAGCAAAAATCAGGCCAGGACGGCTCATGTCCACCTGTTCCAGTCCGTGCACCTCGTAGCGGATGCCGCAGGTGAGCTTCAGCCACCACAGGGTGAACTTGCCCCACAGGGTCATGTAGCGGTAGCGGGTCTCGAAGGAAAACGGCCACAGCAACTGGCCGGTGATGGCGAAGAAGATCATCGAACCGATGCGGCCGAGCTCGAACAGCGTGGAGCGCAGCAGCACCACCGGCAGGCTGTAGCGCCAGCCTCGGCGGGACGAACGGCCACCCTCCACCGGCGCTGGCACCGCCTGATCGGCGCCATCCGTGCGGGGCGTCACCGTGCGGGGCTTCTCCCTTACGTCCATAGCGCCTCCACCGCCGCCAGCAGGTTGTCGAACACCGGCACCTGCATCCGTTCCAGATGCGCCGCCAGCGTGCGTTCGCCCTTGCCTGAGCGCACCAGCACCGGCTGCATGGCCAGCGCCCGGGCCGCCTGCACATCCCCCCAGGTGTCGCCCACGAAGGGCACGCCGGTCAGGGGACAGCCATAGCGCCGGGCAATGGCACGCAGCATGCCGGTGCCCGGCTTGCGCGCCGGCGAGTTCTCATGGGACTGATACGGGGCGGTGCTGATCCAGTCCACCCGGCCGCCGTGTTCCGCCAGCAGCGTCTGCATCTTGGCATGCATGGCGCTCAGGGTGGCGTGGTCGTAGAGGCCCCGACTGATGCCGGACTGATTGGTGGCCACCGCCACCGTCCAGCCGGCCCGGTTCAGCCGGGCGATGGCTTCCAGACTGCCCGGCACCGGCACCCATTCGTCCGGCGACTTGATGAAGGCGTCGGAGTCCTCGTTGATGACCCCGTCGCGGTCGAGCACGATCAGCTTCATGCGGACAGGCGCGACAGATCGGCGATGCGGCCGAAGGCGGCCTTGAGGGTGGCCAGCAGCGCCAGCCGGTTGGCGCGCAGCGCCGCATCCTCGGCCATGACCATTACATGGTCAAAAAAGGCATCCACTGCCGGACGCAGGGTGGCCAGCTTCTCGATGGCCGCGACGAAATCCCCCGCCGCCACCGCCGCGTCCACCTCATCTGCCAGCGCGGTATAAGCCGCCCACAGGGCGCGCTCCTCGTCCGCCTCGAACAGATCGGGGTTGACCTTGGCGGAGACCGCGCCGGCCTTTTTGAGAATGTTGCCGATGCGCTTGTTGGCCGCCGCCAGCGCCTCGGCGCCGTCCAGCTCGGCAAAGCGGCGCACCGCCTCAATCCGGCGGGCGAACTGCACCGGCCGGTCGGAGCGCACCGCACGCACCGCCTCGAACTGCTCGGCGCTCACCCCCTGCTCCTGATACCAGGCTTTCAGACGGGAATACATGAAGTCCACGATCTCGTCCCGCAGCGCGTCGGAGTACTCCACCGCGTCATGCTGCTTGAGGCTCATCTCCACCAGCCGGCGCAGGTCCAGCGGCAGCTGGTGCTCGATGATGATGCGCAGCGCCCCCAGCGCCGCCCGGCGCAGGCCGTAGGGATCCCGGTCACCGGTGGGCGCCTCGCCGATGCCGTAGATGCCGGTGATGGTGTCCAGCTTGTCGGCGATGGCCAGCGCCTGACTGATGCCGTCGGCCGGCAGGCTGTCGCCGGCGAAGCGGGGTTTGTACTGGTCATCGAGTGCCTGCGCCACGCGCGGGTTTTCCCCCTGCTCCAGCGCGTAATAGCGACCCATGATACCCTGCAGCTCAGGGAACTCGCCCACCATCTCGGTCATCAGGTCGCACTTGGACAGATGCGCCGCCCGCTCGCACAGGGCCACGTCCTCGCCCAGCTCGCGGCCGATGAGGGCGGCCAGGTTCTCCAGCCGGTCCACCTTGTCCATCAGCGTGCCCAGCTTCTGCTGGAACACCACCTGCTTCAGCCGCGGCAGGAAACTCTCCAGCGGCTGCTTGCGGTCCTGATCCCAGAAAAAGCGCGCGTCCGCCAGACGGGGACGGATGACCCGCTCATTGCCGTCGCGCACCGCATCCGGGTTGCGGCTGTCGATGTTGGCCACGGTGATGAAGCGGTTGAGCAGCCGGCCTTCGCCGTCCACTACGTGGAAATACTTCTGATGCCCCTTCATGGCGGAGATGAGGCACTCCGGCGGCACGGCGAGGAAATTCTCGTCGAAGCTGCCCATGATGGCGACCGGCCATTCGTTCAGCGCCGTCACCTCATCCAGCAGGTCGGGGTCGATGACCGCCTGCGCGCCGACTTCTGCGGCCCGTGCCTGTACCTGTTCCGCAATGCGCACGGCGCGGGTGTCGAAATCCGGCTCCACGAAGCCCCGCTCCCGCAGGGTGGGCAGGTAGTCGTCCGGCGTGGCCAGCTCGAAGCCCTGCGGCGCGTGGAAGCGGTGGCCGTGGGTGATGCGCCCGGCCTCGTGCTCCAGCAGGGTGGCCGGCACCACCTCACCGCCCAGCAGCATCACCACCCAGTGCACCGGTCGCACGAAGGCGGCCTCACGCGCGCCCCAGCGCATGCGCTTCGGGATCGGCAACCGGTCCAGCGCCCGCTGCACGATCCCCGGCAGCAGTTCTGCTGCCGGCACGCCCTTCTGCTCGATGCGCGCGCCCATCCACACCCCCTTGGGCGTTTCGATCTCGATCAGTTCCTCCACACCCACGCCGCAACTGCGGGCGAAGCCCTGCAGCGCCTTCGTGGGGTTGCCGTCGGCGTCGAAGGCGGCCTGCTTCGCCGGGCCGCGGCGCTCGATCACCTTGTCCTGCTGAGCGGTCTGCAGCCGGCGCACCCGCACCGCCAGCCGCCGCGGGCTGGCGTAGGCCTCCACTTCGTCATGGCTCAGTTCCGCATCAGCCAGCCCGGCGACAATTTCATCCCGCAGCGCATCACGCAGGCGCTTCAGGGCCTTGGGAGGCAGCTCTTCAGTGCCCAGCTCGAACAGAAAATCCCTGCGTTCCATCACTTGCCCTCCTTCACCAACGGGAAGCCCAGCGCCTCGCGCCGGTCGTAGTAGGCCTGCGCCACCTGACGGGCCATGTCGCGCACCCGGCCAATGAAGCGGGCGCGCTCGGTTACGCTGATGGCGTGACGCGCATCCAGCAGGTTGAAGGTGTGGGAGGCTTTCAGCACCTGCTCGTAGGCGGGCAGCGGCAGGCCGTCGGCGATCAGCTTGCCGAACTCGGCCTCGCACTCGTCGAAGTGACGGAACAGCATGTCGGTATCGGCCTTCTCGAAGTTGTAGGCGGACATCTCCACCTCGTTCTGATGGAACACGTCCCCGTAGGTGACCGGGCCGTCAGGGCCGTCCACCCACACCAGATCGAAAACGGAGTCCACGCCCTGCAGATACATGGCGATGCGCTCAAGGCCGTAGGTGATCTCGCCGGTGACCGGACGGCATTCCAGCCCGCCCACCTGCTGGAAGTAGGTGAACTGGGTCACCTCCATGCCATTGAGCCACACCTCCCAGCCGAGCCCCCAGGCGCCCAGAGTGGGCGACTCCCAGTTGTCCTCCACGAAGCGGATGTCGTGGGTCAGCGGATCGATGCCGAGCATCCGCAGCGAATTCAGGTAGAGCTCCTGAATGTCGTCCGGCGAGGGTTTGAGCACCACCTGAAACTGATAGTAGTGCTGCAGGCGGTTGGGGTTCTCGCCATAGCGGCCGTCTGTGGGGCGGCGGCACGGCTGCACGTAGGCGGCCCGCCACGGCTCCGGACCCACCGCCCGCAGAAAGGTGGCCGGATGGAAGGTGCCGGCGCCCATTTCCATGTCGTAGGGCTGCATCACCACGCAGCCCTGTTGGGCCCAGTAGTTCTCCAGAGCATGAATCAGGCCCTGAAAGGTCCTGACCTGTTCGTTGTCGGTAATGGCGCTCACGGGGTTATTCCTGTGTCATTCCTGTCAAAACGGCAAAATTATACTGCGCGCACCTGCCCTTACCTTGTTTTCTCCCGCAGCGACATTAGAATTAGTTCAAATGTCACAGGTATCTACGTTCATGCGTCCACTGCGTCTGCTGTCGCTGCTGGTGCTCACGCTCGCCGGCCTCGCCCTTTCCGCCCTCTCCCTTTCCAGCCGCGCCGATAGCGACGATGACCGGCTGGCGCTGGTCAGACTGCCGCTGCCGCCGCTGGAAAGCACCCGCCCCGCAGACGCTTCTCCTCACGGCGGTAAAACGCCCGCCTCCACGGAAAAGGGCACGGACACTGCCGCAGACACTACCACCGACATCCGTGCCACCACCGCCGGGCGCAAAGACATTCTCGCCAGCGTGCTCAGACGCGCCGGCATGAAGGCGGCGGACATCTACGCCCTGGCCCGGGCGGACCGGCACAAGCTGCTGACCCGTTTCGTACCCGGCGAACGCTTCGAGGTGCGCTACCGGGACGGCCAGCCGGTGGAGGTGATCCGCCACATCAACCGCACCACGCAGATCGTGGCCACCCGCGACGGCAAACACTGGCAGGTCAGGAAGAAGACACTGCCGGTGGAGATCCATCTGGCTACTGCTTCCGGCACCATCCGCAACAGTCTCTACCTCTCCGGCAAGCAGGCGGGGCTGTCCGACAGGGTCATCATGAACCTGGCCAACCTGTATCAGTGGGAGATCGACTTTGCCCGCCAGCTGCGCCCCGGGGACACCTTCAAGGTGATCTACGAGCAGCGCTACCTCAACGGCGACTACATCGGCGACGGGCGCATCGTCGCCGCCGAGGTGAACACCAGCGGCAAGACCTACCGCGCCTTTCTGCTCACCGACAAAAAGGGCAAAACTCTCGGCTGGTATGACGAGAAGGGCCACAACCTGCGCAAAGCCTTCATGCGCAACCCCGTGGACTATGTGCGCATCACCTCCCGCTTCACTCTGCGCCGCTGGCACCCCATTTTCCACAAGTGGAAATCCCATCGTGGCGTGGACTACGGCGGCAAGATCGGTACGCCCATCCATGTCACCGGCAACGGACGGGTCATCTTCAAGGGCTGGAAGCGGGGCTACGGCCGTGTGGTGATGGTCCGGCACGGACGCAAGTACACCACCGTCTACGCCCACATGTCCCGCTTCGGCAAAATCCGCAAGGGCAGCTACGTCAAACAGGGTCAGGTGATCGGTTACATCGGCCAGAGCGGCTGGGCCACCGGCCCCCACCTGCACTACGAGTTCCGCATCAACGGCAAGTTTGTCGACCCACTCAAAGTGCGTTTCCCGGACGCCTCGCCAGTGCCGAAAAAATACCGCACGGCCTTCCGTCAGCGGGTGCACCAGATGATGGCCCAGCTCAAGCGGCTTGACAGCGACACCCGACTGGCCGCCAAGTTCGAGTGATGCGTTTTCTCGGTGTTCTGTCCGGCACCAGTGCAGATGGCATCGACATCGCCCTGGCGGACTTCGCCGATGGCATCAGCCTGATCGACTTCGACACCCTGCCCTTCCCTGATTCGCTGCAGCAGGCACTGCACCAGCTGCCCGGACGCCACGCCACGCTCAGCCAGCTGGGCCCGCTGCAGCAGCAGCTGGACACCGCCTTCGCCGATGCCGTCAACGCCTTTCTGGCCCGTCATGAGCGTCAGGCCATCACCGCCATCGGCTTTCACGGCCAGACCCTGTGGCACGACCCGACCCACGGTTTCAGCATTCAGCTGGGCAGCCCCGACGCGCTGGCGGCGGCCACCGGCCTGCCCGTGGTCGCCGGCTTCCGTCAGAGCGACCTGGCCCTGGGCGGACAGGGTGCACCGCTGGCGCCCCTGTTCCATGCCGAACTGTGCCGCGACCAGCCCCGCCCCTGCGCCTTTGTCAATATCGGCGGCATCGCCAATGTGTCACTGATCAGCGATGACGGCATCACCGGCTGGGACAGCGGCCCCGGCAACGGCATTCTGGACGAGATCGCCCAGCGCCATTTCGGGCAGCCGTTCGACCGGGACGGACACATCGCCGCCACCGGCCGGGTGGACGAGGCGGCGCTGGCTACCCTGCTGCGCCACCCCTATTTCTCCGCCCCGCCGCCCAAGAGCACCGGACGGGAGCAGTTCAACCTGCAATGGCTGAAGCGGGCACTGGAAAATCCGCTGCCGCCCGAGGATCTGATGGCCACCGCCACGGCGCTGACCGCCGCCACGCTGGCTCATGACCTGGCCCCTCACCGGCCGAAAAGGGTGTTCATCAGCGGCGGCGGGGCGCAAAACCCGCTGCTGCTGGCCAGAACCCGGGATTTTCTGGAGCGTTTCAGCGGCGGGCAGGCGCCGAGCCTGCAAAAATGGGGGAGGCCCCGTCCGGATGCGGTGGAAGGGGTGCTGTTCGCCTGGCTGGCCTGGCAGCGCTGGAGCGAACGGCCACTGGACTACGCCGACATCACCGGCGCCCGGCAGGCCGGTCTCTACGGCTCGATCCACCTGCCACCGCCCGGACATGATGGCTGAATCGGGACGGCATCCATTAAAATGCCGCCCCCTGCCGGAATCTGATACAGCATACGGACTGCGCCATGCACGCATTTTCTCTGCACTACCGCACGCCTGAAGACCTGGACGAACTGGAAAAGCAGATTGCCGCTACCTCTCACCGGAGTCTGCTGCTGCAGGTGTTTGCCGGCACCACGGATGAGGCGGCGCTGACACACCTTCTGGAAGCGCTGAAGTCGCGCTTTGCGGACGCCTGCATCATCGGCGCCACCACCGGCGGCGAGATTCTCTCCGGCAGCACGCGGCAGAATGCCATCGTCATCAGCGCACTGGCCTTCGAACGCTGCCGCGTGCGCACCCATGCCGCCGCCGGCACCGACTCGGAGGAAAATGGCCGGGAACTGGCGCGCACCCTGTGCTGGGAGGAAAAGCCCGCCGCGCTGATCGTGCTGGCCGACGGCATCCACACCAATGGCGACGCCCTGGCACGCGGCATCGAGTCAGTGGCACCCGCCGTCCCTCTGGCCGGCGGGCTGGCCGGGGACAACATGGCTTTCCGCAAGACGCTGGTGTTCGACCGCGACCGCCTGCTTGAAACCGGCGCCGTGGCCGCCGCCCTCTATGGTCCGCTGGAGGTCTACCAGCATGCCAATTTCAACTGGCATCCCATCGGCCCCCTGTTCCGCATCACCCGTTCGGAAGGCAACCGGCTGCAGGAAATCAACCACATTCCCGCCATTCGTTTCTATCAGAACGTCTTCGGCGTGCAGCTGATCCCCGATCGACTGGAACGCCTCACCATGGCCTTTCCCATCATTCTGCAGCTGGATGATGGCATTCAGCTGGCCCGGGTGTGCGTGGCCCACACGGAAGAAGGCGACATGATCATGGCCGGCAATGTGCCGGAAGGCGCCTCCTTCCAGTTCGGTATCGGCTCGCCGGAGAGCATCGTGCGCGAATCCTGCGAGGAGAGCCTGCAGCTGGCGGAAAAGGACATCGAAGCCATCCTGACCTACTCCTGCATCGGCCGGCACATGCTGCTGAAGGACAAGATCGAACACGAGCTGATGCCCCTGCAGGGCATCGCCGAGACCTGCGGTTTCTTCACCTATGGCGAACTGGGACGCATCAACGGCCACAACGCCCTGATGAACAACACCACCACCCTTCTAGCCCTGACCGAACACACCACTCCGCCACGTACACGCACCATCCAGTGCCCGGTGCCAAGCCGGCGGGATGCGGATCTCATGCTGACGGCCATGGCCAATTTCGCCCGCTACATCAGCTCGCGGCTGGAAGGCGAAAACCGCAGGACCGCCTTCATTGCCGAGCATGATCCGCTCACCGGTGCACTCAACCGTTTTGCCGGAGAAAAGATCCTGGCCCTGCTCCGTTCAAACGGTTCAGAAGTACCGGTGACACTGGTGATGATCGATCTGGATCGATTCAAGCAGGTCAACGACAGCTGGGGGCATCAGATGGGCGACCGGGCACTCAAGCTGCTGGTCGGCTTCTTCCGCAGACGGTTGCGTCAGGACGACCAGCTCATCCGCTGGGGCGGAGAGGAGTTTCTCATCATTCTGCGCGGTGCCACGCCCGAACAGGCAGCCCCCCGTCTGGAGCAGCTGCTGGCAGGCTTCCGCAGCGAGAGCGAGCGGCGCCTCGGCTTCCCGGTCACCTTCAGCGCCGGCGTGACCGGCTGTGATCCCGCGCTGGAGCTGGATACCCTGCTCAAACGCGCCGACGAAGCCCTCTATCAGGCCAAGGAGAAGGGGCGTGCCCGGGTTGAAGTGGCCGGGGCCGCCCAACCCGACGACACCCCGTCCGACGACGGGGCGCCGGAACAGGCGCCCCCGGCGGAAGACTGAAAGGCAGCCCGCGCGCCCCTGAGCATGAAAGGCGGCATTTTCCCCACGCGCCGCGGGCGGCCACGGCGCGACGTGGCAAAAATGGGGGAGACCCCGTAGCACGCCGAACCGGAAGTACCCACCCTATCCACGCCCCGGCCTCCCGCCGGGCACAAAAAAGGTGCCCGCAGGCGCCTTGTGCTCATGCCGGCTGAGCTTACAGCGGCTTTTTGAAGCTGAACATACCGCGAATGTCGCCCGGCCTGAAGCCTGTCGCCGCATCCTCGGGATAGTAGGCCCTGATCGCCTTCATGATCGGCGCCGCCACATGCTCGCCATGGCAGACCACGCACACCTTGCCGGTGGGAATGGCCTTGGCATAGCGGAACACCCTCCGGCCGTTCTCCTCCACCACAGCGCCATATTCCAGCGTCTTCGGGTCGGCCCCCTTTGCCTTCAGGCGCTCGAAGCGCTTGAGCACCTGCTTCTCCCACGCATCCGGCGCATTGTGCGGATTGCGCACCTTCAGACTGGTGCGCTTGAGCTGCCAGCCGGTCTGCGCCGACAGTCGCGCGGTGATCTCAGGCGCCTTTTTGTGACAGACCTCAATGGCATGCACCGGCCCGCCCGCCTGCATCGCCTTTTTCAGCTCCGGCTTGAGCGTGCCGAGAAACTGCTTTGCAATCTTGCGCCCTTCCTGTTTGAGTGCGTCCACATCCGCCGTCTGCGCCATGGCTGCAGGCAACCATGCAGCCAGCAGCAGCCCCGTGGCCAGTCGTTTCATACCTTGCATTGCCGCACCTCCTTATACGGTCATAACCGTGACCCATTATGGGTACAGCACCGCCTGCCTTCAAGCTGCCCGGATCTGCAGGTTTTGAAGGCTCGGGCCGTACTTTCCACTATAATTTCGCCTCATGAGCACAGAGAGCGTCGGACTGGTCAGACCGCAGACCCTGCATGTGAGCGAGCCGCTGAAGACCGTCAGCGGCGCGGTCATTCCCGAATACGATCTGGTCTATGAGACCTACGGCCGGCTCAACGATGACCGCTCCAACGCCATCCTCATCTGCCATGCCCTCTCCGGCAACCACCATGTGGCCGGCTATTACGAAGGGGATGAAAAACCCGGCTGGTGGGAAGCCTATGTGGGGCCCGGCAAGCCCATCGACACCAACCGCTTCTTCGTCGTCGGCGTCAACAATCTGGGCGGCTGTCACGGCTCCACCGGTCCGGCTTCCATCAATCCTGCTACCGGCAAACCCTGGGGCCCGGATTTCCCCATCGTCACCGTGCCGGACTGGATCGTCAGCCAGAACAAACTGCGCGAGCATCTGGGCATCGAACAGTGGGCCGCCGTCGTCGGCGGCTCCCTCGGCGGTATGCAGGTGCTGCAGTGGGCCATCGACTATCCCGACCGGCTGCGCCATGCGGTGGTCATCGCCGCCGCCCCGCGCCTGTCGGCCCAGAACATCGCCTTCAACGAGGTGGCCCGCCAGGCCATCATGTCCGATCCTGACTTCCACGGCGGACGCTATCTGGAGCATGGCGTCATCCCCAAGCGCGGACTGGCGCTGGCGCGCATGCTCGGGCACCTGACCTACCTGTCCGACGACCTGATGGGCAAGAAGTTTGGCCGTGAGCTGCGCGACACGCTCAAATACAGCTTCGATGTGGAATTTCAGGTAGAAAGCTACCTGCGCTATCAGGGCGAGAAGTTCGCCACCAAGCAGAAGTTCGACGCCAACACCTATCTTCTGATGACCAAGGCGCTGGACTACTTCGACCCCTCCGCCCCCTACGACCATGACCTGAGCAAGGCCATGGCCCGGGTGCAGGCCAGCTTCATGGTCATCTCCTTCACCTCCGACTGGCGCTTCAGCCCGGAGCGCAGCGAGGAGATCGTGCGCGCCCTGCTGGACAACGACAAGAATGTCTCCTATGCCGAGATCGAGTCCCAGCACGGCCATGACGCCTTCCTGCTGCCCAACCCCATCTACGAAGGCGTCTTCTCCGCCTACATGAACCGTGTCGCATCGGAGGTGGGCGCATGAGCCTGAACACCGACCGCCTGCTCTCACCGGAATTCCAGCTCATCTCCAGCTGGATCGAGCCCGGCAGCCGCGTGCTCGACCTGGGCTGCGGCGACGGCACCCTGATGGCCCACCTGCAGGAGGCGCGCGGCTGCTCCGGCTACGGCATGGAGCTGGATCCGAACCTGGTCATCGAAGCCATCGAGAACGGCATCAATGTCATCCAGGCCAACCTGAACAAAAAATCCCTGCTGGACTACTTCGACGCCGACAGCTTCGACTATGTGATCATGACCCAGGCCCTGCAGGTGGTGGACCGGCCCGATCTGCTGCTGGAGGAAATGCTCACCATCGGCAAGCAGAGCATTGTCACCTTCCCCAATTTCGGTTTCTGGAAGAACCGCGTGCAGCTGATGTTCTCCGGCCGCATGCCGGAGACCGAGGTGCTGCCCTACCACTGGTACGACACCCCCAACATCCACATGTGCACCTTCCGTGACTTCGAGTCCCTGTGCGAACAGAAGGGGATCGAGGTGGTGCGCCGCGCCGTGGTCAACCAGCAGCATGAAACCACCCTCGGCATGAAGCTGCTGCCCAACCTGCTGGGCGAGATCGCCCTCTATCAGATCCGTCGCAAGAGCGGACGGAACTGACCGCCGCCGTCGGCCGTCACCCGACCGCAGCAGCCCCGACCTTTCCGCCATGCAGCCCGCTTTCTTGATCCCGATCAAATAAAAATCATTCTTATTTGCCTTTCCGCAACCAGTCTGTCTATAATGCGCACAAACGAAAATGATTCTCAATGAGGACCGCCATGGACGCGCAGGACAAACTCAAGCAGATACCCGTCTCCCCCCTGTGTGCGCTGGACGAGTGTCCGGAAGGCAGCGAGTGCGAGATCTGCCGGCTCAATGGCGAAGCCGCCGAGCGCCTGCGCCTGCTCAACCTGGGCTTCCGCGAGCACGGCACCCTGAAGCTGGTGCAGGTGCGCAACAACCACTACATCGTCTCCGTGGACGGCAGCCGTTTCGCCCTCTCCCGCGAGCTGGCGCGCAACATCTGCGTTCAGCCTCACGACACCAGCGCCTGATCCCCCATGAAAAGCTGCTGCGACACTGCCGCCCCACCGGTTCAGCCCGTGCGCGGTCGGGCCACGCTCGCCCTGATCGGCCAGCCCAACTGCGGCAAGACCACCCTCTTCAACCGCCTGACCGGCACCCACCAGACCACCGGCAACTGGCCCGGCGTCACCGTTGAGCGCAAGCAGGGGGAGATGCCCCTCGGCGGGCGCACCGCCACGCTGGTGGACCTGCCCGGCGTCTATACTCTGCTGGACGACCCCCATGGCGGGCTGGACGAGCAGATCGCCCGCAACTTTCTCTCCTGCCAGCCGGTGGATCTGGTCATCAATGTAGTGGACGCCACCGCCCTTGAGCGCCAGCTCTACCTCACCCTGCAACTGCTGCACATGGGCCTGCCGGTGGTGGTGGCCCTCAACCGGGTCGACCTGCTCAAACAGCGCCGGCTGGACATCGACGTGGAGGCACTGTCTGACACGCTCGGCTGCCCGGTGGTGCCCATCTCCGCCTATCACAACGAAGGCATCGACACCCTGCGGGCCATGCTGGCCGAACGCCTCAACCGGCGCTGCCCCATGACCTTCCGCCTGCCTGAGGCGCTGCAGCAGGCGGTGGTCCGGCTGGCACCGGCGGCACAGGGGCCGGTGGAAACCTGCTGGCAGGCGCTGCAATGGCTGCTGGACCCGGATCACGCTCCCGACACCCTGCGCCAGCAGGCCCGGGCCCTGCGCCGGGAAGTGGAAAACGCCCTCGGCGACGAACTGCCGCTGCTGGTGGCCGATCTCTACACCACCCGCGCCCATGAGATCACGCAGCGGGCGCTGCGTCGGCTCGACCGGCTCGACCGCACCGCCACCGACCGCATCGACCGCTGGGTGCTGCACCCGTATCTGGGCGTGCCGCTGTTTCTGCTGATCATGTATCTGGTCTTCTCCCTGTCGGTCAATCTGGGCAACGGCTTCGTCGACGCCTTTGACGGCACGGCGCAGGCGCTGTTCGTGGACGGTTTCGGCCAGCTGCTGCGCAGCCTGCATGCACCCGAATGGCTGGTGGCCGTGCTGGCTGACGGCGTAGGCGGCGGCCTGCAGGTGGTCGCCAGCTTCATCCCGGTGATCGCCTTTCTGTTCCTGTTTCTCTCCCTGCTGGAAGAGACCGGCTACATGCAGCGGGCCGCGCTGCTGATGGACCGGGTGTTCGGCAGGCTGGGCCTGTCCGGTCAGGCGTTCGTGCCGCTGGTGGTGGGCTTCGGCTGCAATGTGCCGGCGGTGATGGCCAGCCGCACCCTGCCCGATCTGCGTGACCGCATCGTCACCATCCTGATGACGCCGTTCATGTCCTGCTCGGCACGCCTGACCGTCTATGTGCTCTTTGCCAGCGCCTTCTTCCCCGAACACGGCGGGCTGCTGATCTTCCTGCTCTACCTGATCGGCATCGGCGCGGCCGTTATCACCGCCCTGCTGCTCAAACATACCCTGCTGCCCGGGGAGCAGAAACCGCTGCTGCTGGAGCTGCCCGCCTACCACAAGCCCACATTGGTGAACCTGCTGCTCAATGTGCGCAACAAGCTGCGCGGCTTTGTGGTGGATGCCGGCAAGGTGATCGTCATGGTGGTGCTGGTGCTCAACCTGCTCAACAGCCTGGGCACGGACGGCACTTTCGGCCATCAGGACAGCACCGACTCGGTGCTCAGCGCCACCGGCCGGGTCCTGACTCCGGTGGTCGAGCCGCTGGGCGTGACAGAGGAGAACTGGCCCGCCACCGTGGGCCTGTTCACTGGTCTGCTGGCCAAGGAGGTGGTCGTCGGCACGCTGGACGCGCTCTACAAGGCACGACTCGGTGTCGATGAGGATGATCAGGCACAGGCGCCCGGACTGCTGGATCAGATCGGCGAAGCCTGGGCCACGGTGCCAGCCTATTTCGCCGGTTTCGGCCATGCGCTGCTGGACCCGCTGGGACTGGGCGATCTGCTCGGCGCCGATGCGGAAGAACTGGGCGTGCACCGCACCACCCTGCAGCAGATGACGACCCTGTTCGACGGCACGGTGGGCGCCTTCGCCTATCTGCTGCTGGTGCTGCTCTACTTCCCCTGCGTGGCCACCTTCGCCGCCATCAAACAGGAACTGGGCTGGCGCTGGGCGCTGTTTGCCGGCGGCTGGAGCCTGTTTCTCGGCTACACCGTGTCGGTGGCCTTCTATCAGGCCGCCACCCTGCCGCGCCATCCGGACAGCAGCCTCATGTGGCTGGTGGGCATCGGCGCCGCGTGGCTGACGGCGCATGTGCTGCTCCGGCAGGCGGGGCAGCGACGCCGTCCCCTGCGTGCGGCGGCCTGATGGACAGGCGAATTTTTCCTGCGGAGGTGTGAAATGCTGCGGGAAGTCAAGGCCTACCTCCGCCAGCGGGAACAGGTCAGCGCCCGGCAGATCGCCGACCGCTTCGATGTGGATGTGGAGACGGTGGAGGCGTGGATGGCCCACCTGATCCGGCAGGGGCAGGTGCAGAAGATTGAGGCGCCCACCTGCAGCACATCCGGATGCGGCAACTGTGCCGCAACGGGACCCGGCGCGGTGCTCTACCGCTGGCTGCCATGCCGTTACCGCCCGCTCAGGGTGCCGGTGGACAGCCGTTGAAACACTGATGTCAGGCCGGCAGGCCGGGAAAGTGCGGGAACTGCGCCACGGTGTCTTCCAGCTCGCGTCGCTGGACGAACAGGGTGATCAGCTTCTGCTTGCTGACCGGCAGCCATTCGAAATCCACCCCCACCCGCCATGAAGGCTGATGATCGGGAAACTGACGCACGAACACCACCTTGCCGTGGGCGGCCACCAGCGTATCCAGCCGCATGTAGACATGCAGTCGCTCCAGCATCTCCCATGGCTCGTCCACCCATAGACCAATGCCCCCGGCACTGAGGTTGACGGTGCGCACCGGCCAGTCCTTGACCCGGGCGCGGTAGGCATAGAAATCCTTCAGACGCTGCAGCACCTTGAGCCAGCCGTTGTAGAGTTTTTCGATCAGCAGAATGGTCTCGGCAATCAGATTGCCCTGATGCACCACCTTTTCAAGGTTTCTGACATAGAGGCTGTGATCAAAGGGCTCCTCGGGATTGAGCGGAAAGATGAACAGGTCGTCCTCCGCCAGCTCTACGACGCCCCGGACTGCCCGAACGGACTGCTCAAGGCGGTCCAGCAAAGCCACCAGCAAGATGCCAATCTTGCTGCCACGCATCTTCTCCACTGCGGCACGATCGATCTTGTCATGCTCGCGCATGCGGTAGTTGTAGGTGGGATCTTCCTTGGGGTTCTGATTTTCCGCCAGCCGGTCGATCAGAAAGATGAACAGGTCCAGCGCCCGTACCAACTGATAGAGGACATAGACGGACTTGGGACTCTGCCTGCCCAGCTCATCAATGGTGCTCTCCAGCTCCTGACGCAGCCCCTCCAAGTAAAAGCGCTCGTTCTGAGGCAGAAAGGTCTGATCGGACAGTCCGACCGGCCGTCCCTCCCGGTCAAGCTTTTCGAGGAAGATGGGAATGTCCACGTCATAGCGCAGGAATCGGCGCATATTGGCCATCAGAGGGCCTCCAGACGTTGATTGATCCAGTCGTTGAGCACCGTCACCTCCTCCGGGCAGACGGCATGTCCCATGGGCCACGCATGCCAGTCCACCCGGGCGCCGGCCGCCTCCAGCCGCTCGGCGGCGTCCCACGCCAGCGGCAGCGGCACGATCTCATCCAGCGTGCCATGCCCCATGAACACCTGCAGCCGGTTGGGCGGCACCGCCAGCGGATACCAGGTGGACAGCGCCAGCACGCCGAGGGTGGCCGGCAGATGGTGCAACGCCGCATGCAGCGCCACCAGCCCGCCCTGGGAAAAACCGGCCAGCAGCAGTGGCAGCTTCTGTTGCGCGCCCAGCGCGGCCACGGCGCGGGCCGAAGTCTCAATGCCGTCCACATCCACCTGTTCCGCCAGCTGCGGGGAGGCGATGTCGAACCAGGCGCGCATGGGCAGGCTGCCGTTGATCGTCACCGGTCGCACCGGCGCGTGCGGCAGGACAAAGCGCACCGGTGCGGACAGATGCAGCTGGGCCACCAGCGGCTCGAAGTCGTGACCGTCGGCGCCCAGCCCCTGCAGCCAGATGCAGGCGGCCACGGGATCGGGGCCGGTTTCCACTATAATGGGCGGCTCATTCACGGAGCGTCTCCCATGCGCATGAAAGCATTTCAGTTTACCCTGATTCTCCTGCTGCTGGGCGGCCTGACCGCCTGCGGCAAGAAGGGGCCGCTCTATCTGCCCGATCCACCTGAAAAAACGACGCCGACACACCATGACGACGCCTGACCGTTTTGCAGCCTTTCCGTGGCGGGACCGTGTCCTCCATGCAGAATCCGTGCCACTTTCCCGGCTGGCCGACACCTATGGCACGCCGCTGTATGTCTATTCGGAAACCCGCCTGCGGGAGAACTACCGGGCCTTTGACCGGGCCTTCGGTACCCAGCCCCACCAGGTGTGCTATGCGGTCAAGACCAACAGCAACCTCTCGGTGCTGCATGCGCTGGCCGAGGAAGGCGCCGGCTTCGACATCGTCTCGGTCGGCGAGCTGGAACGGGTGCTGGCCGCCGGCGGCGAGCCCGGCAAGGTGGTCTTTTCCGGCGTGGCCAAGCGGCCAGACGAAATCGAGCGGGCGCTGGAGGCGGGCATCCGCTGCCTGAATGTGGAATCCCGCGCCGAGCTGGAGCGCATCGCCGAGGTGGCCGCCGCCCATGGCGCCTGCGCGCCCGTCTCCCTGCGGGTCAATCCAGATGTGGACGCCGGCACCCATCCCTACATTTCCACCGGGCTGAAGGAGAACAAGTTCGGCATTCCCATCGAAGAGGCGGACGCCCTCTACCGGTGGGCCGCAGAACAGCCCTCTCTGAAGGTCACCGGCATCGACTGCCACATCGGCTCCCAGCTGACCGAGCTTGCTCCCTTTCAGGCGGCCATCGAGCGGGTGCTGGCCCTGAGAGCACGGCTGGCGGCCGAAGGCATCGCCATTGGCCATCTGGATCTGGGCGGCGGCCTGGGTGTGCAGTACCGCGACGAGACGCCCCCCGCCATCGAGGACTATGTGCGCACACTGGTGGAGACGGTGGCCGATCCGACGGTGGAAATTCTCATCGAACCGGGCCGGGCCATCGCCGCCAACGCGGGCGTGCTGCTGACCCAGGTGGAATATCTCAAGGACAACGAAGCCCGCCATTTCGCCATCGTGGACGCCGCCATGAACGATCTGATCCGGCCGGCGCTGTATCAGGCCTGGCAGGACATCGTGCCGGTGACCCCGCGGCAGGACGGTGTGGAGGCCGAATGGGACATCGTCGGCCCGGTGTGCGAAACGGGCGACTTTCTCGGCAAGGGCCGCCGCCTCAACCTGCAGGCGGGTGATCTGCTGGCGGTCATGAGCGCCGGCGCCTATGGCTTTACCATGGCCAGCAACTACAACACGCGCCCGCGTGCGGCAGAGGTGATGGTTCGCGGTGACACCCACCGGCTGATCCGCCCGCGGGAGACCTGGCAGGACCTGTTCGGCAGCGAAGCGGCCTGTCTGTCAGGCGGAGACTGAAGGCACGGAACAAATACTGGCCGTGGTGAAACGGCAACGCGGCACTGATCCCTTTCAGCGCCGCGCCAGCTGCACCGGCTCGGTATGACGCAGCGCCAGCTGCCAGCTGTGGCCGTCAAAGCGCCACCAGTGCTCCTGCCAGCCGCGAGCCGTGCGCCAACCGCTCCACCACAGCCCCACCTCGCCCGGATAGCGCACCAGGGGCGCCCCTTCCGGCAGCTGTCGCGCCAGCGCGTCCAGCCGGGCCGAAGCCAGTGGCCCCACCCGTTTCAGATCGTCCACCAGCAGCACCGGCGTGCCCAGCGGCAGGCGATAGACCGCATGCAACGCTTCCACCGCATCATTGTTGAGCACCACGCACCCCTTGCTGGAACGGGGCGGACGCACATAGAGGCCCGGCGGCGTGCCGTGCAGCCAGATGCCGGAACCGGTCCGGCCGAGCATGCGGTCCCAGGCGTTGGGATAGTTGAGCGGCAGGGCGCCCGCGCCATACAGCGGCGGCAGTTTCTCATCCGGCAGCCAGTCCACGATGCGGTAGATGCCCACCGGCGTGCGCCGGTCGCCCCGGCGCTGCTTGCCATACCCTTTCTGGCCGATGCTGACGAAGATATCCTCCACCACCTGCAGACGGCCGTTGCGGTTGTGCAGCAGGTAGAGGCGCGAGCCGGTCATGTCCACCACCACCCACCAGGGCTGGCGACCGGGACGCAGGATCCACTGGTGCAGACGGCGGTGAATCTTTTCCTCCTGCTGATGATGCTGCCAGCGCAGGCGCGCCTCCTGTGTCAGCGCAGCGATCAGCTCACCGTGGCGTGCCTTCAGCTGACGCAGCAGCGTGGTGTCACCTGCCAGCCAGGCATTGAGCTGCAGTGCCAGCAGCTGGCCGAGACGATAGTCCGGATACTGACGGCGCAGAGCCTCCACCGCCTCTAGCGCCCGGTCGGCATCCGCCGCTCTGATGGCGGCCAGCGCCCTGAGCACCAGCGGTTCCGGCCCCGGGTCCAGCCGGGACTGGGCCGCTGCCCCTGTCGAGAGCAGTATCGCGAGCAACCCGATGATCAGGCGGATCCTCACTTGATCACTTCCTCCCGGGCAATGCGCCATGTGCCATCAGGCCCCTTGCGCCAGATCAGCTTCTTGCGCACGGTGTCGGCGAAGCGGTCGTTGCGGTAGTGCTGCACGAAGGTAGTTTCTACCAGTGCCGGAGAGAGACGGCGAATCTTTACGTCGCTGAGTTTCACCTCGATGAACTTCGGTCGGGTCAGGCGCAGACGACGCTGCGCCTTCCATGCGCTGTGACTCAGGCCGCTGAGCGGGCGGAAGCCCGGTGCATAGAGGGCAAGATAGCTGTCCACATCCTGTGCGGACCAGGCGCTGCGCCAGCGCTCCAGTGCGGCACGGACCGCGGCAATGTCCGCCTGGGGTGCATTCTGCTGCGCCGCCTTCTTCGGCGAGAGCAGATCGTCATAGGCAGCGCGCGCCTGCTGCATGCGCAACTGTTTGAGTTCACTCCAGATTTCCGCCTCCGGCTGGCGCTGCTTCAAGGCCTGTTCGAAGGCGTCTGCCGCCTCGTTGACCCGCCCCATGGCCGCCAGCACCCGTGCCCGCTCCAGCCACCAGCGCTGAGGC
This sequence comes from Thiotrichales bacterium, assembly GCA_027036095.1. GTDB lineage: Bacteria > Pseudomonadota > Gammaproteobacteria > Thiomicrospirales > Thiomicrospiraceae > Sulfurivirga. The sequence goes on from JALVTA010000191.1 coordinate 21,138, forward strand.
GGAAGCACCTCTTTCCATGTATCCAGCCAGTCGAGCGCCTCCTCCCAGCGCCCCTGCGCCTTGAGCGTCTGCAGCGGCCCGAAGGGATCACGGGCAACGGGGTCTCCCCCATTTTTGCCGGGTGCGGCGCTGGCCGCGGCGGACAGCGCCAGAAAAATGCCCAGAAAAGCCGCCTTGAACAGAGTTTTCATGACTCAGGTTCCTCCTATGCGTACCAGACCGGCCCGCAGGGTCTTGAGCTGATCGCGCAACTGCGCCGCCTTCTCGAACTCCAGATCGCGCGCAGCGGCGTACATCTCTTTTTCCAGTTTTTTCATCAGCCTGGCCGCCTCGCCCGGACTGAGCCGTTCCAGATCATATTCACCGGCCGGCTCGGACGCCCGTC
>JALVTA010000192.1 GCA_027036095.1 Thiotrichales bacterium
GAACAGGCCGCCGCGGGCTGGACCTGAGCCAGGCGGGCAACCTGATCGAACGCATGAAGCGCTGGTTCGCCAGCAGCTTCTGAACGGGGTGGCGGCCTGTTCCGCCCCTGCATGTTAGAATGCCGCGCCTGCACAGTCGTTTGGAAAATCCGTGAAACAGAGAACCCTCGCCCATCCCATTTCCGCCCGCGGTGTCGGACTGCACACCGGCCAGGAAGCCCTCATGACCCTGCATCCCGCGCCGGCCGATACGGGGATCGTCTTTCGCCGCGTGGACCATGATCCGGTGGTCGAATTTCCGGTATCGCCGCAGGCGGTGGGTGAGACAACCCTGTGCACCACCATCGTGCGCGAAGGGGTCAGGATCGCGACCATCGAACACCTGATGTCGGCGCTGGCCGGGCTGGGCGTGGACAACGTCTATATCGACATCGACGCCGACGAGGTGCCGATCATGGATGGCAGCGCCTCCCACTTCGTCTTCCTCCTGCAGGCGGCCGGGGTGAAGGTTCTCAAGGCGCCCAAGCGCTTCGTGCGCATCCTCAAGCCGGTGCGGGTGGAAAATGACAAGGGCGGGTGGGCCGAGTTCCGGCCCTATGACGGTTTTCGCCTGACCTTCTCCATCGAGTTTGACCATCCCGCCTTCCGTCAGACGGCAGAACGCATGACGCTGGAGTTTTCCTCCACCGCCTACCTCAAGGAAGTAAGCCGGGCACGCACCTTCGGTTTCTACCGGGACATCGAAACCCTGCGCCAGCACAATCTGGCGCTGGGCGCCAGCCTTGAAAACGCCATCGGTCTGGATGACAACGGCGTGATGAACGAGGGGGGGCTGCGCAACCGGGACGAGTTCGTGCGCCACAAGATTCTCGATGCCGTGGGGGACCTCTACATGCTGGGTCATCCGGTGCTGGGGGAGTTCGTGGCCCACAAGTCCGGCCATGCGCTCAACAACGCCCTGCTCCGTGCGCTGCTGGAAGATGAGTCGGCCTGGGAGATGGTGACCATTCCCGAGGGCAGCACGCCCATCTCCTACGGCAGCAGCAAGATCGTCATCTGATCTCCGTTCCGTTACCGACGCTGCCGGCGCAGCGTGTCGGCCAGTTTTTTCAGTCTTTCCTGAAGCTGCGGGTGCCGGATGCTGTCGGCCAGCTGGGTCAGCTGATCGGGCATTTCAGGCGGTGGCGGGGTGGCCCGTCGCACGGGACGCCGGGGCGGCCGTTCGGCCGGGCGCACATGGGTGCGCACCCGCTGCGGACGGGGCAGACCGGCGGCTTCCAGTGCGTCCAGCAGCGCCAGCTGGCTCTGATGCAGGCGCGTGGCCCAGACGCCACTGTCCAGCCACACGTGCAGGGCATCTTCCCGCAGGGCGACGGCGACGATGTGGGGCCGCAGCGAGGCCGGGGCGGCCCGTGCGATCTGGTCATGGAGCCCGCGGTAGCGTTCTACCGCCTCACGCAGGGCGGTCCAGGTGGCGTGCTGCTGCAGTCTTATGGCACTTTTCATGTGGTATGATTTCACGGTTTTTCACTTTCCCTATTAAAGCACAGCATCCATGATCACGAACCTGTTCCGCAAGCTGATTGGCACCCGCAACGACCGTCTTCTGAAGCAGTATCGCCGCCGGGTCGAGCGCATCAATGCGCTGGAGCCGGAGATTCAGGCGCTTTCCGACGAAGCCCTCAGGGGCAAGACGGACGAGTTTCGCGCGCGGCTGGACAAGGGCGAGACGCTGGACGATCTGCTTGAAGAAGCCTTCGCCGTCGCCCGCGAGGCCAGCCGTCGCGTGCTGGGCATGCGCCACTACGATGTGCAGCTGATCGGCGGCATGGCGCTGCATGAGGGCAAGATCGCCGAGATGCGCACCGGTGAGGGCAAGACGCTGGTGGCCACGCTGGCGGCCTATCTCAATGCGCTCTCTGGCGAGGGTGTGCACGTGGTTACGGTCAACGACTATCTGGCCCGGCGGGACGCCGAGTGGATGGGGCGGCTCTACGGCTGGCTGGGGCTGACCACCGGCGTCATCGCCAGCGGGCAGAGCGCCGAGGAGAAGCGCCAGGCCTATGCCGCCGACATCACCTACGGCACCAACAATGAGTTCGGGTTCGACTACCTGCGCGACAACATGGTGTTCTCGCCGGATGAGCGGGTCATGCGCGGGCTCAACTACGCCATCGTGGACGAGGTGGACTCCATTCTCATCGACGAGGCGCGCACGCCGCTGATCATCTCCGGCCCGGCGGAGGAACGGGCCGAGATCTACGTCAAGGTCAACGAGATCGTGCCCCATCTGGAGCGGGGGGAGGCGGATGAGGAGAACCACACCGCCACCGGCGACTATGTGGTGGACGAGAAGGACAAACAGGTCTATCTGACCGATCAGGGTCACGAGAAGGTGGAGCGGCTGCTGAACGAGGCCGGCCTGCTGCCGGAGGGCGAGAGCCTGTATGACGCGCGCCACATCGGCCTGATGCATCATGTCAACGCCGCACTGAGGGCCAATGTGCTCTACCAGCGCAACAAGGACTACATCGTCGAGAACGGCGAGATCGTCATCATCGACGAGTTCACCGGCCGCAAGATGCCGGGGCGGCGCTGGTCCGAGGGGCTGCACCAGGCCATCGAGGCCAAGGAAGGCGTGGCCATTCAGGCGGAGAACCAGACGCTGGCTTCCATCACCTTCCAGAACTATTTCCGACTCTACAAGAAGCTGGCCGGCATGACCGGCACCGCCGACACCGAGGCGGGCGAATTCATGCAGACCTATGGCCTCGAGGTGGTGCAGATCCCGCCCAACAGGCCGACTCAGCGCATCGACCATCCGGACCTGGTGTTCCTGGACATGCCCTCCAAGCTGGATGCCATCGTCAAGGAGGTCAAGGCCAGCCATGAGAAAGGGCAGCCGGTGCTGGTGGGCACCGCTTCCATCGAGATGTCCGAGGTGGTCTCCAGCCGGCTGAAGCAGGCAGGCATTCCCCACAATGTGCTCAACGCCAAGAATCACGAGCGCGAGGCGCATATCATCGCCAACGCCGGCATGCCCGGTGCGGTGACCGTGGCCACCAACATGGCCGGTCGCGGCACCGACATCATGCTGGGCGGCAATCTGGAGATGGAGCTGGAGGCGCTGGGCGAGGACGCCACCGAGGAACAGAAGGAGGCCGTGCGCAAGGCGTGGCAGGAACGCCACGAGCAGGTCAAGCAGCTGGGCGGCCTGAAGGTGATCGGCACCGAGCGGCATGAGTCCCGCCGCATCGACAACCAGCTGCGCGGCCGCTCCGGCCGTCAGGGCGACCCGGGCGAGAGCCGCTTCTACCTGTCACTGGATGATGATCTGATGCGCATCTTCGCCTCCGACCGCATCAAGGCGATGATGCAGAAGCTGGGCATGAAACCGGGCGAACCCATCGAGCACCGCATGGTCACCCGTGCCATCGAAAGCGCCCAGAAGAAGGTGGAGGGGCGCAACCAGGACATCCGCGCCAACCTGCTCAAGTATGACGATGTGGCCAATGAGCAGCGCAAGGTGGTCTACGCCCAGCGCAACGAACTGCTGGAGGCGGAGGACATCGGCGAGATCATCGATGCCATGCGCGAGGATGTGGTCAACGAGGTGATCGACCAGTATGTGCCGCCGGGCTCATTGGACGAACAGTGGGACCTGGCCGGGCTGGAGACGGCGCTCAAGGAGCGTTTCGGCGTGGAGCTTCCGGTGGCCCGCTGGGTGGAGGAGGACACCGCGCTCAGCGAACCGGCCCTGCGTAAACGCATCGTCGAGGCGGTGCACCAGGCCTATGCCGACAAGGTGGCCCAGGCGGGTGAGGAGAACATGCGTCACTTCGAGAAGGCAGTGCTGCTGCAGACGCTGGACAGCCTGTGGCGCGAACACCTCAACGCCATGGACTACCTGCGCAAGGGCATCCACCTGCGCGGCTACGCCCAGAAGGACCCCTTCCAGGAATACAAGCGCGAAGCGTTCGAGATGTTCCAGGACTTTCTGGAGAACGTCAAGCGCGAGACCATCGACGTGCTTTCCAAGGTGACCGTCGCCAGCGAGGAGGAGATCGCCGAACTGGAGGCGCAGGAGCAGCAGCGACTGGCCCGGCTGGATGCGGTGCATCAGAGCCTGGACGAGATGGGGGCGGATGTCGCCGAGCTGCCCCAGCCCATGCTGCAGCCGCAGGAAGAGGCGGCGCCGGTGGTGCAGACCGTGCGGCGCGACACGCCCAAGGTGGGGCGCAACGATCCATGCCCGTGCGGCTCCGGCAAGAAATACAAGCACTGCTGCGGCAAGCTCACCTGAGGAGGCGATCATGGCGGTGGGACTGACCGACACCCTGCCCGAGATTCATCCCGTCGAGGGCGTTGCGCTGGGGGCCACGGCTGCCGGCATCAAGAAAAACGGCGCGCCGGATCTGGCCGTGATGGAGCTGGCCGAAGGTAGCCGTACCGCCGCGGTGTTCACCCGCAACGCCTTCTGCGCCGCACCGGTGACGGTGGCCCGCCACCATCTGGCGGAGATGAGCCCGCGGGCGCTGGTGATCAACAGCGGCAACGCCAACGCCGGTACCGGCGAGCAGGGCATGCAGGATGCGCTGCAGACCTGCCGTTGGCTGGCCGATGAGCTGGGGGTGGCCGCCGAGGCGGTGCTGCCCTTCTCCACCGGCGTCATCGGCGAGAACCTGCCCATGGACAGGCTGCACGCCGGCCTGCCGGCGGCACTGGCCAGCCTGCGGGTGGACGGCTGGGCGGATGCCGCCCGTGCCATCATGACCACCGACACCGTGCCCAAGC